>JAENZU010000270.1 GCA_016841125.1 Melioribacter sp.
TGAAGCCATTACGACCGAGGAGGAAACCGAACTGAGCGATTCTCCAAACAATGAATTGTTGGAAGAAAAGGGTAGTGCAGTTGAAGTTGAAGAGGATGAGAAAAATCCTGAATTTCTTTCAGAAGAAATAGAATCCACTGATGAAAATTTGATTATTGATTCGACTGAAGATGAGTCAATAGAATTAGAACCTAGTGGAAACGATATTGATGAATTGAATGTGGATGAAGATTCATCCGTTGTAGAATTTGAGCCGGAAGAAAAATTGGGCAGCGAAGAGCACTATTACGAAGTTCCGTCAGACGATGCCGATTTAGACCTTGAGAAAACTGAAGATGAATCCGAAGAATTCGAACCGGAAATTGAGGAATCAGAAAAAATTAATGATGAAGGTAATTTATCCGAGAATTCGACAGTAGATGAGGAAATAGAAAGTTCTATTATTGAGAATGATGAAGAAGCTGTCGAAGAGGAACCGCAGCCTCAAAAGAATATTGAGGTTTCTAAACTCCTCGAGAACAAACAGATGCCGAAAATTATTGAAGTAGTTTTTGATTATGACATGGAAGATTTTTCAAATTTGCTCGATAAAATTTCTGAATGCAGTTCTGCTGAGGAGGCTCAAACTACTATCGATAAACACTTAGCTCTTATCCACGCCGATACTTCAACTAAAGAAGCTGAGATGTTTAAAAAAATCATTTCCGAACAATTCAGCGACTAACTTTATGTTTATTGATATAGCAAGAATTTATGTAATCGCCGGTAAAGGCGGCGACGGTGCAGTAGCTTTTCGAAGAGAAAAGTTTGTACCTAAAGGAGGTCCTGCCGGAGGAAACGGCGGCAAGGGTGGAAATGTAATTTTTGTAGCCAACAGAAATTTACATACCCTGCTCGATTTTCAGTACAAGAAAAAATATGAGGCGCCAAAAGGTGCAAATGGCGGAACTGCACTAAAAGACGGAAAATACGGCAAAGATGTTATCGTTCAAGTTCCCGTAGGTACGCTGATTAAAAATCCCGACACAAAAGAAGTTTTATTTGATCTCGATGAAGACGGCAAAGAAGTTATTATCGCTAAAGGCGGCAGAGGTGGAAAAGGAAATTCTAATTATGCAACTGCTACAAATAAAGCACCAAGGTATGCCGAGGAAGGAAGACCCGGAGAAGAATTTTATATTTTACTCGAGTTAAAACTTATTGCAGATGTAGGATTGGTGGGGTTGCCAAACGCAGGTAAATCAACATTCATTTCCGCCGTGTCGGACGCTAAGCCGAAAATTGCCGATTATCCATTTACCACACTTGTGCCGAATTTAGGAATTGTGAAGTATAAAAATTATCAAAGTTTTACCGTTGCAGATATTCCGGGTATTATTGAAGGGGCGCACGAAGGTAAAGGTCTCGGGCATCAATTTCTACGTCATATTGAACGAACCAAAGTTTTGTTAATATTAATCGAAGCATCAATAGAAGAAATTCAATCAACATATAACACTATAACAAATGAATTAGAAAAATATAGTGAACTGCTTTCCGACAAAGAGAGGATAGTAGCTATTTCTAAAATTGATATGCTCACAGAAGATGAGATGATCGCACTGAAGAAAATTAAGATTAAAGGTTACAATGGCAAGCTTCGGATGATCTCTTCGGTTGCCGGATATGGTATTCCCGAAATTCTAGATGAATTATGGCATCTTTTGAAAAATTAAATATAACTTCCTACCTAATTAGAAATTTTCTGTTATTTCTTTTCACTTTTATTGTATTGGCAATCTGTTTGTTAATCGGTTCAGTGGAAATTACTCTCGGTGATATTTTCAATATTCTGTTTCAAAACTCAGATGATGCCGGAATTTCCAAAATTATTCTCGAAATAAGACTACCCCGAATTCTTTTAGGGTTCGCTGTGGGGGGCGGACTTGCAGTTGCCGGCGGGGTTTTTCAAGCTCTTTTAATGAATCCTCTGGCTGAACCTTATATTTTAGGAATTTCAAGCGGGGGTGCATTCGGAGCAGTGCTTGCAATGCTTTTGGGATTTTCTCTTGCCATAATTCAGTTGTTTTCTTTTGCCGGCGCAGTAGGAGTAATTTTTTTAGTTTTTATTCTTGGTAAAAGATTTGGTGAAATGGAGCCGAATGTGCTGCTGCTCTCAGGGGTGATGGTTGGAGCATTTTTTTCAGCACTAATTTTACTCTCAATGACTGTTCTGGGGGATAATCTCCGTGGTGCAATATTCTGGCTGATTGGTAATCTATCCATTGCAAAAAGTTCAAGTGTTTATTATGTTTTCCCAATCGTAATTATTGTTTCGTTCATTTTGATCTTCAATTCTCAAAAATACAATGTGATAACTCTCGGGGAACAGACTGCCAGGCACCTCGGAATAAATACAAAATTATTGAAAAACGGGAGCTATGTGTTAGCCAGTTTGATGATTGGGGCAATAGTTTCCGTGAGCGGCATAATAGGATTTGTAGGGCTGCTCGTACCTCATGTATGCAGAATGCTATTCGGCACAGACAATAGAACTGTACTTCCGGCTTCGTTCTTTTTGGGGGCTTCATTTTTAATGATAGCAGATACACTTTCCCGAACATTAATTTCACCAAGTGAGATTCCCGTTGGAGCCATAACGGCACTACTTGGGGCTCCCGTTTTCGTTTATTTGCTTCGAACAAGATTCAAACTAATTGGATAAAAAAATAGAATCTACTTTTCAAAAAATCTTGTTATTTTTAGAGATAGTTAATATATTTAAAGTCTGTATTTAATATTTGTGGCGAGGTAGCTCAGCCGGTTAGAGCAGTGGAATCATAATCCACGTGTCGGGGGTTCGAATCCCTCCCTCGCTACTAAATTTTGGAGTTAAGATGTATACATTATTAGTAACTATAGCAATTATTATTTCGATATTTCTTATCATTGTAGTTTTGTTACAATCGAGCAAAGGCGGCGGTTTAGCCGGAACTTTCGGCGGCGGCGGTGCAGCAGGTAATATGGGCGCCATGTTTGGAACAAGAAGAACTGCTGATTTTCTTAGTCGTGCAACCTGGTGGTTAGGCGGGGCACTGTTAGTTTTAGCTATTGTAATTAATTTGTTTTTCCTCCCCGGACAAATGTCGGCGGAGCAGAGACAAAGTATTATTCAACAGTCTCGTCAGCAAAATTCTGTCCCAACTCAACCGGCGTTGCCTCCTGCTCAAACACCTCCGGACCAGGGTCAGCAGGAAAATCCCGATAATAATTAGTTAAATATATTGAAATTTTAAAACCTGCTTCGCTAAGTGCGGAACAGGTTTTTGCTTTTTAAAGGGCATTCTAAAATCACAAGGATCAATTATGGCAAAGAAATTTGAAAGACCTCCCAAAGCTTATAAGAATATGGATTTCCTAAATTCTTCTTCGGCGCGAACATTAAGAATTCTCTCTGAACTTTATGAACCTGAGTCTAGATTTAAAAAGTTTAATGTTGTTGATACAATTGTATTCTTTGGCTCTGCAAGATTATTATCCACTGCTGATGCAAAGAAGAATTTAAATTCAGAGAAGAAATCCAAAAAACCAAACGCTAAAAAAATAGCCGAAGCAGAAAGACTATTGAAAATGGCTCACTATTACGATGAGGCGGTTGAGCTTTCTAAAAGATTAACCGAATGGTCAATGGGTTTACCTACGGATGAAAAGCGATTTATTATTTGCAGCGGCGGGGGACCCGGAATTATGGAGGCGGCAAACAAAGGCGCTTGGCTTGCCAAGGGACAGTCCGTTGGATTGAACATAAGTATTCCTTTTGAGCAGTTCGTAAATAAATATGTTGATCCCGAACTAGCGTTTGAATTCCATTACTTTTTCATGAGGAAATTTTGGTTCATTTATTTGGCTAAAGCACTAATCGTTTTTCCCGGTGGTTTCGGTACTTTGGATGAATTGATGGAGGTGCTCACTTTAATTCAAACGGGTAAAATTAAGAAAGAAATGAAAGTTGTTGTTTACGATGAAAAGTATTGGAAAAGTTTATTGAATTTTGAATCGTTGATTGAAAATGGAATGATCAGCAGGGAAGATTTGAGATTATTTGAATTCTCTAATAGTATTGATGATGCTTTTAATTCGATTACAGCTCACTTCAAAGCGCATTATTTAAATAACGGTTTAAAATAAAAAAACCCTCAAATTGAGGGTTTCAAAAACTGAAAAATTAGTTTAATTATTCCTGTTTCTGGAAGCTCTTCGTTGAGCTTTAATCCTTTCCATTCTTTTCTCGATAGAAGGTTTAGTATAGAATGTACGTTTTTTAAATTCTTTCAATACGCCGGATCTCTCATATTTCTTCTTGAAACGTTTTAGAGCTTTATCAATATTTTCGTTTTCACTAACAAGAATACCAACCAATTAAATCACCTGCCTTTAATATTATTAAATTTAATTTAGACTTAGAATATAAGCTTAATAAAATAATTTGTCAAGATTCAATTGATTTATCATCTTCGGGCGGAGTGATAACCAGAACCGGACATTTTGCATAACGTATAACCTTTTGTGCAACGCTGCCGAGTAAAGTATGCATAATCCCGGTTCGACCGTGAGTAGCAATTACAATAAGTTCGCTGTTTATTTCTTTGGAGTACTTCACCACTTCTTCGTAATCCAGACCTTTGCGCAAAACGGGGATGATTTCAACATCTGTTTTACCGAACGCCGCAATCGATTCTTCCAAATCTTCTTTGGCGTTCTCTTCCATGTTCTTCATTACCTCGTCTTCTGTTACATCCAGAGAGCGCATTGCCAAATACGGGGGAGTTTTTTCGAGCACATAAAGTAAGTGAATTTTAGCTTTGTACCTTTGCGCAATATCCAGGGCATATGAAAATGCACTTTGCGATAATGCACTCAAATCTGTCGGGACAATAATATTTTTGAAATTAAACATAATTTTAATTTAAGCTAGTTAGAAAATTTCTTTTGATTTTCGATAAACTGTCATTACTTATCAGTACGAAAACTTTATGATCGTTAAGCCAAATTGCCGATGCAAAGTTTTTATAGTTAATAACAATCGGGTCATGATTTAAGTATTCTATTAAATCGTCAGTCAGGGTTAATACTTTTTCCCCTTGAATAAAATCTATATCAGCTTGATAGATATAAACGATATGATGTTTGTTGTCAGTGTAAATATGGTGAGCAAATTTAACACCCTTTTCATCGGATACAACTCCGCCGGCTAAAGTCCAATCTTTGCATTTCGGAATAACAGTAGAGTAATTAACTCCTGCGGATGTAAAAAAGTTAGAAATTTTTTGCGGGTCGTCACTTAATATTTGTGCGGATAATTTACCATCAACGATACTACTGAAGTTATTAACGGCTTGTACCAGCATATTACTTTGTCCTCTCTGTTCCGCGACTAGATTTTCGGGTGCAGGAGTTGCAGAATGAAAAAGGAAAATTACAATTAAAATACAAGCTGCTGCAAGAGGAATAACAATTTGTGGAT
>JAENZU010000271.1 GCA_016841125.1 Melioribacter sp.
AGCTTCTCTAACCTGTTCTTCAGCTTTTTGAAGATCTAACAATGCACTTTTGTAATCATGATTATTTTTAAGAGCAAGGTTTATTGATGTTTCCAGATTTAATCTTAGCGGTCCGCTACTCTGAGCAAAATATAGAGTAGAGAATAGAAGTAAGATTATTAGAGATTTTAATTTCACAAAAACTCCTAAGATTTATTTAAAATACCATCAAAAAAAACAGTTAAAATTATATTGATTTCTTTTTCCATATCAATTTCGTGTTTACCATCGCAAAACATTAAATTATATATATATGGAAAGATTATACTTCTGTAGAGAATAATAACTGAATCCACATCCAAATCTTTAATTTCTTTTTTCTTTATTGCTTCCGTGATATTCACACGGTAAAGACCCTTCATCTTCTCAAGCTCAACGCGAATTTTTTCGGATGCACCGAATGTATTATCTCCGTTTACGGGAGTTCTTGTTCTCACTAATAGTAAAAACGAAAACTTGTTTTCAAGACAATACGTAAATAAACTTCGTGTCAACCGGGTTATAAAATCTTTTAAATCTTCTGAAGATTTGTTGCAGTCTTCAATTAATTTAAAATAATCAGAAAAAATTCTTTCGAGAATAGCAGTGTAAATTTCCTCTTTATTTTGAAAATAATTATACAACGTTCCTTTGCCGAATTCAGCCGCATCAGCAATTTCATCAAGTGTAGTCTGTTCAAATCCCTTTTGTGCAAAAAATTTAACGGCTGCAGCTAAAATTTCGTTTCTTCGAAATTCTCTTTCTCTTTCTTTTCTTGTTAATATTGTATTGTTTATCAAATTGATATTTCCAAAAAGTTTAAACTATAAAATTAGCAGTCATTTAGTGTAATTACAAGTCATTTTTTATAACTAGTAGTCAGACGTTAAAAACGGACAAAAAGTTCAATCTAAAATTATTTTTTTTTTAGCGGGGCTAAATTGATTGGAACAAAAAAAAAAGCGCTCACAGGGAGCGCTTTGAAAAATTTATTGCAGCTTAAAGAGCACAGGAATTGATACCTGCACCTTTACAGCCTTGCCTCTTTGTTTTCCGGGTTTAAATTTTGTTTGCTTAACGGCTTCCATTGCAGCTTCATCACAACCGGCGCCAATACCTTTAATTAATTCTACTTTTGTTACGCTTCCGTTTTCATCCACAAAAGCTTTAACAAATACTCTACCTTGAACACCGGCTCTTTTAGCAATCTCAGGGTAAACAATTTTCGATTGAATTGCAGCAATTCCGCCAATTGGTTCAGGCATATCTTCCACGGCAACAAAAAATACAGGCTCTTCTTCAGTATTGTCTTCTTCTTTTGCCGGAGGTGGAGGCGGAGCTTCTACAACTTCATTTATATCAAGTTCGGTTTCGCCAATTTCAATATCTTCAAGTACGTCATCAGAGGGAGCTTCAATCGGGATAGGCGGTTTCGGGGGCGGAGGCGGGGCAGCTTCCTGCTTGGTTGCTTCAACATCTTCAACCTGTACAAGCTCTTGCGGACCTTCAAGTTGAACATCGCCTGCTTTAATATCAGGGAAATATTTAAACGCAATAATTAAGAAAGCTAAGGCAATTATTACACCCGTTTCTAAGTATCGCTTGTACTTGAGTTTTAGATCAAATTTAGGATTCTTATTAATAGCCAACTGAGCCTCCAGAACTTAAAAATTATTGATGAAACATAAAAAAGTATTTATCATTTGTCAAACCTAAATATCTATTTTTTTTTACAAATCTTAAATAGTTTAGTTCCCAATTTTATGCACTTGAGTAGTGCTGACTATTTTTCTTAATAAAGAGATATGTTATGCTGCTTCCGATAAAGGTCCCGATAAAGTTTGCCAGCCAATCAAACATATCAAAAAAGCGCCCAGGAATAAAGTATTGATGGAACTCATCGAGGAGTCCGTAAGATGAAATTATTATTATTGTTGCTAAAAAATATTTTTTAGATAAAAACTTATTTTTTTGTTGAAAATGAAGAGATAATGAAAAAAGCAAAGCTAATCCAAAATATGCAATCAAATGCTCAACTTTGTCGCTAGCTGTAAATAGTTTAGGAAAATTCTGAGTCGGAATACTTGTGGCAATTGCCAGCAGAATCCAATAAAGAACTAGCGGCGTATAAACCAGATAAACTTTATTATCTCTAATTTGATTGTAAAATCGTTTCATGTAAAAATTTAATTGCCTCCGGTAAATTTGAAGAAATATCAGGGGCTGTTATTCCATAAATTGTTTTTTTATTTAATAATAAATCTGCCGATAGACTATGAATATAAACGGCTGATATCAAACTTTTATCTATGTCTTTTGATTGAGCAATGAAACTTCCAATTATACCCGAAAGAACATCACCGGTTCCAAATTTTGCCATTCCCGGATTTCCGACAGTATTTATCAATGCTTCACCGCCCGGGGTAAAAATAATTGTCGGGGCGCCTTTCAATACCAAATAGGCACCAGTGTCATTTGCAAATTTTCGTCCGTACTTCATTAAATCTTTTTGAAGCTCTTCGGTTTTAATTCCTAACATGTTGGCAAATTCGCCGTGATGAGGAGTAAGCACTTTACCGTTAAGATTTAATTTAGAAGATTCGGTATTATTCAATACAAAAAGAGCATCGGCATCCAAAACAATATTCTTGTTCGAGTAATCTTTAAGTAATTTGAGAACAGCATTTTGTGTTGTTTTTTCCCTGCCCAGCCCGGGACCTAAAATAATAGAATCAGCCCATCTAATTTTTTCTTCAAGTTCATCAATGTTTGCTTCGCTCAGGTATTCATTACCTTCATCCTCATAAGGGTACAATACTACCGAATCCAACTGCGATTGCGCGAAACTTTTAATGCTTTTCGGAAAAGCCAGTATTACCGCTCCTGCACCCGAGTTGAGAGCGCTATTTGAAGCTAATATTGATGCGCCGGGGAGGAAACCGCTGCCTGCAATTACTAATACTTTTCCGGAAGAATATTTGTGAGCATCCAATTCTTTCGGAGGCAGATTAAAATAAGCATCTTCAGGTTCAATTAAGTATTCATCAACCTCAAGTTGATTAAAATATTCAGGACCCATACCAATGCTGCCTTTTTTTACTTCACCTGCAAAAGTGTATCCTTTACCGTAAAATAAACCACTTTTTAATTCTGCGAGCGTAATAGTCAAGTCCGCTTCAAAGATGGTTGACCCGTATGCGCTGTCAACATCAAGCCCGGTGGGAATATCCACCGCAACCTTAAATGCCTCTAATTTATTTAAGCCGTCAACAATTTTATCGTAAGGAGCTTTCAATTCCCCTTTAGTTCCGGTACCAAGAATTGCATCAATAATTAGGGTGCAATCCGCAAGCCACTTTGTATCAGCAGATTTTTTAAAAAACTTAATATTCAGCAAATCTATTTTATTTTTAAGATTTTTTAAAATCTGAAAATTTACTTTCGCATCACCTTTCATCTCTTCTTCAGTAGGAATAGACAAAACTTTTATGGTGAAACCTGAATTGATAAAATGTCTTGCGATCGCAAATCCGTCTCCCCCATTATTCCCTTTTCCGCAAACAATTCCAATTTGATTAAATTGGTCAATTTCGGGAAAATAATCTCTAACTATTTCGGTGATGCTGATCGCAGCGTTTTCCATCAAAACAACGCTGGGAATTTTCAATTCTTCAATTGCGTACTTATCCGCTTCTCTAACTTGTTTAGATGTAAAAAGTGGAATCATCTTAATTAGATAATTGTGATGAAAATAATTTAATATAGGAATTAAAAGTTTAGTACGGAAATTATAACATTCAACAGAGTATCGGGGATAATGCCGAAAACCAAAATGAGTATACCGGAAATTACAACAGCAAGAAGTCCGGTATTATTTTTTTCAATAGAAAAGTTAACCGTTGATTCCTTGAAGTACATGTAAACGACAACTCTCAAATAGAAGTAAACGCTAATTACACTAGATAAAACTCCTATTATAGCAAGCCATGTTAAATCACTTTTAATTGCTGCAATGAAAACATAGTATTTACCGAAGAAACCGGCCATTGGCGGTATGCCCGCAAGTGCGAACATGAAGAGTGCCATGAATGCAGCTAAAATCGGACTCTTAGAATTCAAACCGGCGTAAGAATTAATATCTAACAGAGTATCATCTTTCCCTTCAATAATAGAAAGTACACCAAAAGCACCAAGATTCATAAATGTATAAGCGGCAAGATAGAAGATAATTCCTGCTACACTGTCCTGATTACCAGCAGCAAGCCCTATAACCATATAACCTGCATGAGCGATGGAGGAATAAGCAAGCATTCTCTTAAGATTGTCCTGTGCAATTGCGACGATACTGCCGAATAACATCGATAAAACTGAAATACCGGCAAAATAAGGTTCAAATGTATTTGCGGCATTATTTGCGAAAACAGCGCTCAACATTATAATTAATACACTGAATGCGGCAGTTTTACCGCCCGTAGACATTAAACCAGTAATTGTGGTTGCCGAACCCTGGTAAACATCGGGCACCCACATGTGGAATGGAAATGCAGCTATTTTGAATGAAAATCCTATTAAAAACAATCCCAGTCCGGTTACAAACAAAACATTCGAAATCAGAGAAGAAAAATTTTCAAAAATATATGGTAGAGAAGTTGTACCGGAGGAACCGTACATTAAAGCTATGCCGTAAACTATAAATCCCGTTGCAAAAGCTCCCAATAAAAAGTATTTCATAGAAGCTTCATTAGCCTGAATTTTTTTGCGGTTGAGACCTGCTAAAACATAAAAGCAGATCGACATCAGTTCCAGACCCATAAATATCATAAATAAATCTTTTGCGCCCGCCATGATCATCATGCCTAAAACCGAGGACTGCACGATTATAAAGAATTCGCCGAAGTAAATTCCATACTTCGATATATAATTCATAGAGCTCAAAATCATTACTGCGGCGCCGAATGTGAATATGAAGTTAAATATTGCGGGCTTACCCCCAACTTCTATCATATTATTAAACAGAACCGCGCTATCATTGATTGACGCTAATGATACGAATCCAACAGTTATAAAAAGCAAAACCGAAAACCAACCTAATACCGGTTCACTCTTTTTATAAAACATTTCAATAATTACCGAAATTACTATTCCGGAACCCATTAAAATAAAGGGCAATATTTGCAAGTATTCTGTATTACTTTGAGGCATAATTACTCTAAGAATAAAATATCTTTGTCAAGTTCTTCTATTTTCGCTTGATGCTTTTCTTCAATATGAATTGCAATTTTGCGATGGTTTTTAAAATCAAAAATGTCATTTCCGTTTTCAACAATTATCATTTTAATTGTTTCGTATTTTGTAATAACATTTTCGAGCTGCGGATAATCGTAAAAATATACTTCCGTATGCTCATCATATTTTTGATAGTGAGCACCGCTCGCGGATGGACTGAAATCTGTGATGATATCATTTTCAATAACAAT
>JAENZU010000272.1 GCA_016841125.1 Melioribacter sp.
AGTACTTCAACCGCTTCCATCCCGAAGTCCTGTCCGCCCCCCTGAATTAAAGTATAAGCTTCATCAATAAATAAAACGCCGCCCATTGCTTTTTGAATTATCTTTTCAGTCTTTTGTGCCGTCTCACCAATATATTGCCCAACAAGTGCCGAACGGTCAACTTCAACCACATTACCATGTTCAAGTATCCCCATTGCTTTTAATATTTGCCCGAACAAACGTGCGATAGTAGTTTTACCGGTGCCGGGGTTTCCTTGAAAAACAGCGTTTACCGAGAAACCATCGGATGATTTCAACCCCATTCTTTTTCTTTCACGGACGAATTCTAGATAATCGATAAACTTTCTTACTGAATTTTTTATTGTTTCCAAACCGGTAAAAGTGTCCAATTCTTCGAGCAATTCATCCAAAGATTTTATGTCCTCGGAAGTATCTTTGATGGATTCAGCAGCAATCTGTTCATTTTCAATAGTTTCAGGTTTTTCAAGTATATTATTATCACTGATCGAAAACCACTTTTCGCATGCCTTTTTGCCTTCAATTAATATTTCTACTTTCGCTTCACCTTTTTCCCAAATGTTATGTTCCGGTGAACCTATTGTTTGAGCGAAAATAACAGCATCCCAATCAATCTTTACCGTTAATCCAAAGTCATTGCGGGCAAGTTCTTTATCATTTAGGTACCAAACTGCTGTGCAATTATAATTTGCTTTCGAAATTTGGTAATTGGGATTATCAAAAATAACTTCAAGACCAACAGAAATAATTTTACTAATATCTAATTGATGGTAATACTTTCGTTTTCCTAATTTGTTTTCTTCCAGAACATCGAATATTTTAGCCGAACTCACGATAAAGTTTTCACTTGAATAATATTTGGATTCCGGCACTTTTCTTTTTTCAATAATGGCTTCAGTTTTTACTTCATCAATTGTTTCGGGTAAGGGCTGATTTTCAGTTTTGTTTTTAACTCTTAGAACATTATAAAGCGTCTGAAATTTTTTATCTGATTCAAATCTACCTTTAACGCTTTCGGCTAATTCAAGAGCCGGCTTATACTGAAACATTTCGAACATGGCTTCGATTTGCAAGAGTGAAGCTTCAGGATGCTTTTTCGAAACAACAGAGTCTTTCATCAATAATTTTGAGATTAAAAGTGAATACCAAATTTCTTTCTGTTTCAAGGCATCTTTTGCTTCTTTTAAATACTTTGCAGCATTTTTAATATTGAGTGTTGTAATTTTTTTGTCTAATTCATAAGCATGCGTATAATAAACATGGTTCTTTTTCAGCGAGGGTGTAGCGTTGTTGTCAATGTAAATACACAGCTCAAAAGTTTCCTTAGCTTCGGTAAATTTACCCATTCCAGCCAAAGCTCTGGCTTTATTTAAATATGTCCATGCAAGAGTTTCTTTTTGTTGATCAAGAGTAGTATCGAAATCAGAAACTGCCCCTTCAAATATGCTCATTCGCATTAGAATAAATCCACGGTACAGTCTCGCCTTTAAATTATCCCCCTTTAATTGCAAAGCTAAATTGGCATACTCCATTGCATTGGCTGGTTCGCCGTTTTCCAGCAAAGCCCAAGCCATACAAATTGCAGCTTCACTATCGTCGGGTCTTAATTCAATTAATGTTCGCGCCGAATCCAATGCCAGCCTGTACCTGCCGTTCCATAGATGATCATAGGTTTCTTTTTGAATTTGAGATGAATTATTTAAATCGGAGTTAGCCATAATTTCAAACGGTAATATTTAATTGAAAAATTATTTTCAATTAGAAAATAAGAAAGAAAATGGTGTTTATCATTAATTAAAATCGGCTTCTCATTTTGTAACAATTATAAATATGATCCGTCTAAAATTTTGTAAAAGAATAGGAGGATGTATGCGGTCAAAATATTTTGCTTTGATTTTGTTGATTGTTCCATTTTTGTGGGGCTGCAGAATAGGTGTAAAAGGCAGCGGCGATATAATTGAAGAAAACAGGACAATTGATGAATTCGAAATTGTAGAGATATCCGGAGCATTTAAAGTTGAAATTTCCGTTGGTAAAAGTCCATCGCTTGAAATTGTTGCAGATGATAACTTGATGAAATATATATCAACAGATATCAGAGGCGGTAAATTAATAATAGAAGCTGAAAAGAATTTGAGACCGCGCAAAGAAATAGAAATCTACATTTCAACACCGAATTTGATCAAAATAGAATCTTCCGGTGCAAGTAATATTACCGCTTACGGAATAACCGGAGAAGTATTTCAAGCAGAGTTAAGCGGTGCCGGAAATATCAGCTTAAGCGGTGATGTTGTAAAATTTAGAACGGATATGTCAGGCGCCGGTAATGTAAATGCTAAAGAATTGAAAGCAAAGTATGTTAAAGTAGGAATAAGCGGGGCATGCAGCGCTGTTGTTTATGCTTCCGAATCAATTAGAGCAGACGTCTCCGGAGTTGGCTCAATTGATTATTATGGCGATCCGGATGAAGTCGATTCTAACATTTCCGGTGTTGGTTCCATAAACCGAAAGTAAGTAGATTTAGAAATTCTAATATTAAATTTTAGTGGCGTCTTTTACGGCGCCATTTTTTTTAGCAATTAATGAGTTCACATTTAATTTTTCAATCTAATATTATTATTTTAACTTCGATAAAAGAAAGGATTTAAACTGCAGAAAAAAATTAAAATAGGGATACTCGGCGGAGGGCAGCTTGCCCGGATGTCTGCATTTGCTGCATATCGTTTAGGATTTGATATCGCAATACTTGAGAAAACTCAAAACTCACCGGCAGGACAATTAACACATAACGAGTTTGTGGGCTGGGTTGATGAGAAACGAATTTTAGATGAATTTGTACTTGCGTCCGACATTATTACGTTAGAAAATGAATTTGTTGACTCCGGCATTCTTCACCAAATTGAATTGACGGGTAAAAAAGTTATTCCGGGTTCAAAAACGATCGGTTTAATTCAGGATAAATTTATACAAAAGCAAACACTGGAAAAAGCAGGAATACCTGTTGCTCCTTTTGTTGAGATCAAATCTGAAGACGATTACAACAGAGTAAAAAAAATATTGAATTTACCGTTTCTGCTTAAATCAAAAAAAATGGGCTACGATGGATATGGTAATGCACTGATCAATAGCGAAGATGATTTTAGAAAGGGATATAATCAACTTGTGACACGTAATCCAGAACTGCTGGCTGAAAAATTCATCGAGTTTGAGAAAGAGCTTGCTGTAATGGTTGTCCGGACAAAAAATGAAATTATAACTTACCCGGTTGTCGAAACAATTCAGGAAAATCATATTTGCAAAGTTGTAATTGCACCTGCCCCGATTGATCCCAAACTATTGATAGCAGCCGCTGAAATTGGCATCGGGAGTGTTAAATCAGTTGAAGGTTTCGGCTTATTCGGCGTTGAATTTTTTATCGATAAGGAAGATAATATTTTAGTTAATGAAATGGCGCCTCGACCTCACAACTCGGGTCATTATACAATTGAGGCTTGCGAAACTTCGCAATTTGAAAATCATATAAGATCAGTTTTGGATATGCCTTTAGGCTCAACAAAAATGGTTAAAAAAAACGCCGTGATGATCAACCTGCTTGGTAAAAGGGAAGGGAAGGGAGTAGTTGAAAATTATGAGGAGTCACTCTCAGAGCCGAATCTGCATCTCCATATTTACGGTAAAGAGAGATCCCGGCTCGGCAGAAAAATGGGACATATTACTTTACTCGGTGATGAATTAAATGACGTTCTATCAAAAGCAAAACGAATTGAAAAGCAAATAATTATATAGGAAGCTAACATGCCAAAACAACCTCTAGTTGGAATAATAATGGGGAGCGACTCCGATCTTCCTACAATGCAGGCTGCCATTGATGTATGCAAAGAATTTGAAGTGCCGTTTGAAGTTAAAATAGTTTCGGCTCACAGAACACCTGATTATATGCGGGAATATGCAATGAGCGCAAAAGAAAGAGGACTTAAAGTTATTATTGCCGGCGCCGGTGGTGCAGCCCATTTACCGGGAATGACAGCTTCCCACACTTCTCTTCCGGTAATAGGGGTACCTGTTATGAGCAAAGCGCTTAGTGGGCTGGATAGTCTATTATCAATTGTTCAAATGCCTAGCGGGGTACCTGTTGCTGCAGTTGCAATTGGGCAGGCTAAAAATGCTGGATTGCTTGCGGTACAAATATTGGCTACATCCGACGAAGAATTATCCAATAAACTGATAAATTATAAATCAAAACTTGCTGAAGAATCTTTAAATAAAAATAAACACCTGGACGTTTAAAGAATTAAACGATGCAATAAATCTTCGATTTTTGAATAAAATCCAATCTTTTACCCCCTAAAAGGAATCTCCATCTATTGGAAATCTGAAACACTATTTCTTAATGTTAGGAAAAACTATTTCCCGATTAGCACATAACATTGGAAAATGTGACTTAAAATAGCTTTTTGAAAAATAGTATCCTGGCATATTACTTGAAAGTATAGGTTAAACTTAAAAGTAATAGGTAAACAAAATGCATATTCAGATATTCAATAATTACACTGCAAATGATAGAGGCAGTTTAATTGCGATGCTGCAGGATGTTCAAGAGGTCTACGGTTATCTGCCGGAAGAAGCTCTTCAGGACGTTGCCGATTTTTTAGGGATGCCTTTAAGTTCGGTCTACGGAGTTGCTACATTTTATAATCAGTTTAGATTAACGCCGCTTGGAAAAAATGTTATAAGAGTCTGCAGGGGAACTGCATGCCATGTAAAAAATTCAGCAAATATTCTTTTCGCTTTAGAAAGTGAGTTGGGAATATGTGCCGGTGAAACTACCAGAGATAAACTATTTACACTTGAAACGGTCGCATGTATTGGAGCCTGCAGTATTGCTCCTGTTATAAATGTTAATGATGAATATTACGGAAGACTTGAAATTAAAGAAATTCCGAAAATCATTAAAAAATATCAGAATGAAGCTAAACTAGAAGAATTAGCCTCAAAAGAAGAGAGTGTATAAAATGAATTCCTATTTAGAGATTAAAATTAATAACGAAGTTCATTCACCCGAAAATCCGAAAAGTGAATTTATTGCATGCTGCACGGACGCATCATTAAATCCTATACAAAAAGATGAAATAAATGAACTAAATAAAAAATTTAGAAACGAAAGCCATGAGTACCCCCTTATATTTATTGGAATGGGAACATGCGGTTTAGCTTCGGGTGCAGATAAAGTTAAAAAAGCAATTGAAGCAGAATTAACGAGCAAGAATTTAAATGCTCAGATTATTCCCGTGGGGGTATTGGGTAATGGGCAAAGGAAGTAATTGTAGACATAAAGCTTCCGGAAAGTGAAAGAATATCTTATTGGGAAATAACACCAAAAGATGTTCCGCAGCTAATTCAAAAAGCCATTAACGAAAAAGATATTTTTCAAGAAAAAATGCTCGGC
>JAENZU010000273.1 GCA_016841125.1 Melioribacter sp.
AGTTCGTTTGAGTTATCTTCGTAAGGAAGACCATCTGGCATTAAAGCTGCAAAATCATTTGTGAAAACAAACGTATCTTTATAGTCCGGATTCAATTTGCCTCCGGCTCGTTCATTGCCGGGACAAAGATAACAGTTCGGGTCATGAAAAGGCAGAGTTTCCTCGGAACTTTTTTCTACCTGTCCCTGCCACGGCCTTTTTGTTCGATGAGGAGAAACTAAAATCCACTCCCCCGTTAAAGGATTATATCTTCTATGTGTATTTTCTAATTTCATTTTAATATTCTATTTTCATGATGTTCCAATAAAAAAAATTATTTGAACAGTCCAATATTTTTCGAAATAGCATCATCCCAATCACCAACGAAATGCCACCAATTTGTTAATTCCGCATCACTATACGGCAGGTGGTTTTCATACCCGGGAATACTTTGAAACCAATAGATATAAAATTGCGATTCAGTTTTTTGATTAAATTTCACATCTCCGAAAGGCCAATCGTAGTTAAGATTTTTCCATGTTTCTACGCTTACTATTTTTTTCTCTCCCCTTCCGTCGGGGTACCAATCTTCAACATCGCTTTCAATTTTTGCCGGATTTAAATAATTATAATGCTTTGTCGTGTTCGGCGGCATGTGGGTCCATCCGCATCTTCCGGTAATAAAATCCTCCCCCTCTTTACCGACAAATAAATCCCAAAATAATTTTGTGTCGCCTGTCTGCTTTTCATTTAAGTAAGTAAACATCGCCTCAATTTGATGCCCATGATTATGAACAGCTTCTGCCTGAGAGCGGTTGTAATTGTAATTATAAACTGTATATGACTTTTTATAAACGGGCAGATCTTCTTCAATCTGTTCACTATTTGAAATATCTCCGCTAAGCGGACTGGACATATTGGATTCTGCAGGTTCAATCTCGCCGTGATGATAACCCCAAATCCATATTTCTTTTACGCCTAAATCTTCAACATAATGCCGTGCGTCAAATCTTTCGAGCACTTTGTTGTAATCTGGTCGGTACCAGTCTTTATTCCAGGGTACTTCGAACCCGCGCGGAAATTTTTCATATACGGAAATTATCTTAATAATTTTATACCCCAGCGAAGGTATGGCATCCGGATTTTTATATCCTCTGAACTTGCTGCCTTCTTCTAATGAAAACTTAACCCTTGCATTCATACTGTCAATTTTAGTTTTCATTTCCGATATTTTCATATCAGTACCGCATTCTTCTTTATCCATCACTACACCGTCAGTGGTAGGATAATAATTTATAACCAATACCGGCACTTCGAACAAAGCATTGGATGCCGGTGAAGCAAGAAACTCGCTAATGTCTTCAGTTTCGGGAAGTTTAGACTGACCGAAGATCATGGAAGCCAACAGGAGAAATAAAATAATATTTTTTTTTATGATCATCATATCTACCTTTTCAAAAATGAAAATTCTTTACCTTGAATAAAAACAGCCAGAACAATTATGCCCCCTTTCAGCATTAACTGAAAGTCTTTTTGAATACCGTGAAGACCGAGAATGTTGGATAATAATCCGATAATTAAAACACCCGCAAATGTTCCGGCAATGGTTCCTTTACCCCCCATCAAACTTGTCCCTCCGATAACCACCGCAGCAATTGCATCGAGCTCGAATCCCACAC
Organism: Melioribacter sp.; assembly: GCA_016841125.1. Lineage (GTDB taxonomy): Bacteria > Bacteroidota > Ignavibacteria > Ignavibacteriales > Melioribacteraceae > JAENZU01. The sequence goes on from JAENZU010000273.1 coordinate 1,659, forward strand.
CATCATTAGGATTGCCCTGCTGCAATTGTGCCGCATGAATAATGCCGGCTAATGCTGATAAGAATCCCGCAATCACAAATGTGAAAACTTTAACCCATTTAACTCTCACTCCTGCTAATCTAGCCGCGGTTTCATTACTACCGACCGCGTAAATATATCTTCCAAAGGTTGTTCGCGAAATTAATACAGCAAAAACCAAAGTTGTAAATACAAATATGTAAATAGGAAAGGGAATCCCAAGCACCTGCTCGGTAAATATCTTGAAGCTGTCCGGAGCAGAATTAATTCCAAATCCGATATTGCGTGAATTGCTGTTCGATATAAAAAGAGCGAACCCTCTCGCGGCGGTCATCATCGCAAGTGTTGCGATAAACGACTGCATTTTACCCCATGCAGAAATAACACCGGATAAAAAACCAGACACACCTCCCGCCAGCAGAGCAAGCAGTATGGTTATAATTAATCCCAATCGCCAATCCATTAAACCGAAAGCAGTAATTGTAGCTGCAAGCGCAAGTATCGATCCAACTGAAAGATCAATTCCGGCGGCAATTATTACAACTGTCATCCCTATCGAGATTATTCCAATTTCAGAAATCTGCCGAAGTATATTCGTGAGATTTTCAATCTTTAAAAAGATATTTGTACCGCTCGAAGTATTCGGCGATAACAAAATACATGCAAAAAAAATTAGAACAACACCGAAAAAGGGTTTGACAATATCCGAGTATTTATGGTATAAATTTATCACGATACCTCTTTGAACGAATGACGAAGAATCTCTTCAGAGGTTGTCTCAGCTGTTGAAAAAACACCAGTTTGCCTTCCTTGAGATAATACAGTGACTCTTCCGCAATTATCCAAAAGTTCATTTACATCGGAAGAACTGATTATAATTGAAATTCCGTTTTGAGATATTTTTCTAAGTTGATAATAAATTTCTTCTTTTGCCCCGACATCGATACCCCTAGTCGGCTCACCGAGGAGCAATAATTTCGGATTAATTAATAAAGCTCTTCCCAACAATACTTTTTGCTGATTTCCACCGCTCAACGTGCTTGCCTCTTGAAAGAGAGAGCTAAAGTGAATATTCAGCTTTTCATTCATTTTAAGAACAGCGCTGCTTTCAGATTTATTATCAATAATGGTATTTGTTGAAAATTCCTTAAGAGCGCTTATTGATGAATTGTGAAGGATACTTTGATCCGGCAATATTCCCTCATCCTTTCTGCTGCTAGATAGATAAAAAACTTTATTCTTTACCGATCTGCTTGCCGAACTAGGATTATATTTATTCCCGAATAGATAAAGATCGCCTTCCCATCTATCTACGGAGTCGCCGAAAATAAATTTCAAAAGTTCGAATTTGCCGGACCCCATCAATCCGGATAGTCCAAATATTTCACCCGGTTTAATCTCGAATGATATTGAATGCAATATTGCTTTATTCTGTTTATAGACGGTCACTTTATCTAATTTGAGAATATTTTCATTAGAATAAATTGGTTCTCTTTTTCTAACCGGGGAAATCGCTTTGCCAATCATATCATTTATCAAAACTTCGCGTTCCGCATTCTGAACTATATATTCTGAAATAAAACATCCGTCACGCAGAACTACTACATCATCAGCAGCTTCAAAAACTTCCTGCAGTCTGTGAGTAATAAAAAAAATAATAATACCTTTTTCTTTTAGCCGATTCATCTTATCGAATAAAATTTTTATTTCGCTGGAAGAAAGAGCAGAAGTTGGTTCATCGAGAATAATTATTTTCGATTCAACTGCAAGGGCTCTTGCAATTTCTAAAACCTGCTGCCAACCTACACCTAATTTTCCTGCTTTGGTATCTGGGCTAAAAGGAAAATCGAACTCAGCAAGAATATTGGAAGCTTCGCCATTCAATTTTTTATAGTCTATTAATCCTAATTTAGTTAAGGGTTCGCGACCTAAAAATAAATTTTCTCCTACCGTTAAATCTGGAATAATATTCAACTCTTGATGAACAATTGAAACACCTGCGTTTACCGCATCTCTCACTGAGTTAAATCTAAGTGTTCTGCCATCCAACTCTATTGCTCCTGAGTGATCAAGAACCGACCCCGACAATATTTTCATCAGCGTTGATTTCCCGGCTCCATTAGCGCCGATGAGCGCGGTAATTCTGCCTTCGCGTACCTCGAAATTTATGTTATGAAGCACTTCAATTCGTCCGTAGGATTTCGATATGTTTACAAATTTCAGCATTTGCTATGGAATATAGCCCCGTTGATTACTGGAGCAATTTACATTTTACCAGCTCGTTTAATTTTGGAATTATCTTCACCGCCATTCAACAAGTACAATAGCGGAATAGGTCTGTCAACTCCTTCTCTGCCCGTCTCCATTTGCTCCCACGGAGTTACGGATAAAACATTTGATAAATCCATCCAGTACTGGAGTCTGTTCGTTTTCAATCCCCATGTCATATGAAGATGATTTGCGGGAGCGTAATGTTTGTATTCATGCATCGATGCGTGCTTAGGCGTAATAAATGTATGCGGCCATGTGGGTGTGGAGGTATTGCAGACAGCTTCGCTGAATTTCTTCGGCATTTCAACTGTTTCCGCTTCATCCCAGATTAAAGAAAACATATTTGTTAATGAACTATAAGCAAGTCTGCCGGCAGTCCCCTCGATACCGCCGGGTGATACAAAAGTAACAGAATTTCCCCCGCCTGGGAAGTAATGTTTATCGGCAATCGGGAAAGATATCTGCTTCATAATTTCCGAAGGATTTGTATTAGGAAGTGCTGCCCAGTTAAATGATGCTGAACCGGAGTTGTCCCCGTCTACAAATCCTTTTTTCACCCAAACGTCATCGGGGAGAGATATGTTTAAATCCGCGGCAAGTCTTTCAACTTCCCACGGTTCCCACACTTTTCGGAAGTCCATGAACAATGGGGGATTACCTCCCGAAAGATAAGTCATAAAGAGCATAGTCAACAATCCTTGAACATCGGCTTCGGTTGCATACGGAACAACAGCCTTTTTCCCGGTGTGATCAAAAGTTTAGTTGAATAATGATTCCATAATAACTGCTACAGGCAATGGTTCGCCTCTCGAATCGCTTCCCCATTCAAGCTGGCTCATGAATCCTCCGCCAACAGCGGAGAGGTCCTTCATAACATCCTTTGTAATTAGGTACATCGCCAGACTTTGTTCTAATTTATTTTTCTGCGATTTGGTTTTTAGCTCAACTCTTCCTTTGGTTTGGGAGTTAAACCATGAACGCAAATCTGAAAACTCCTTGACATTATAAGCTTTCTTTTTCAGCATATCGGCAAGAAGTTTCATATCAAGCCGTGTAATTTCCAATCCGAAAGTATTGCGTGATTGAATAATATGCGGCAGGGCTGTTTCCATTCCCATTGAATCATGTCCCCAAATTACAACACGCTTACCTTTTAATGTTTGAAAAGTAACAGCAGCATAACACCAGTCGATAAGCTCTTCCAAAGTTTTCTTTGTCATCTTAGGCTGAAGACCTTTATCGGGCCAGCTTCCAACATTTATGTGCATCAGTCTGCCGGATTGTGCTACCGCACCAGATACCGCGTGTGTGAATACCACTCCAGGTCTTGGACCACTGTTGCCGCATGTAAAATTTAGAGGTGTATCATCGGGAAAATGAGAAAGGAGAGATAGTAGAGTTAGTTGAGGAAATGCCCAAGTATCCGGGACTCCAACTAAAACATTTACTCCGTTTTCTTTAAATTGGCGTGCAACTATATCAGCTTCTTTTTCAGTATCAACC
>JAENZU010000274.1 GCA_016841125.1 Melioribacter sp.
ATAATCGGGATGAACAAGTTCCAGTTTGTGTAATCCCGATTCTAATTCAATATTTTTTTTTATTTGTGTCGTCTCCATCAACTGGGAATCCCCATCAACATAAGCGTACGGGAAGACATCAACAAAAAGTTCGCCGGTACTTACTATGTTATCCAGTTCCGGTTTATCAACAATTTCCGCGGGAATATCATTGTTCACTTCGTCTTTACTTTTTGATGAAGTATTTTGCTGCGACTCACCTGCATTATCTACAACTTTTTCTATTGGCTTGTCCGCTTCCAAATTCAAAACAGATACAGAATCATTAATTTTTGTTTGAGGAATTTCTTCCGGTTCAAAACCAGACGCAGCTTCATCTGCATTATTCTGATTCAAAGAGAAAAAATAAACTGCAATTAGAATTACTGCAGTAACCAGCGGAATTAAATATAATCCCCGCTTTGATTTCTTTTTACCGGCATCATTATAAATATTTGTTGATTCCTGTGGGACATCTAAAATTTTTAAACATTCATTTGCTGATTTGATTCTGCTGTTGACATTTTTTTTCAATAAACCGGTAATAAGTGAATTAAGATCATCATCAAATTTAACGACCGCTTCTTTGATTTTATCATCTTCCAAATTGACTATGTTATTCATCGACTCTGCGGCATCTTTTCCCAAAAATAAATTTTCTCCGCTGAGAAGTTCAAGAATTACGATACCTGCAGAAAACAGATCTGTGCGCTCATCCAATTTTTCTCCGATTATCTGCTCGGGAGACATATAACTCGGAGTACCCACAACAGAGTATTGCGATGTCACAAATTTATCTGATGAAGAAAGTGCTAATCCAAAATCTCCAATTTTAATTTGAAGATCATCAGATAGAAGAATGTTTTCGGGTTTGATATCCCTATGAATTATTTGATGCGCATGTGCGTAATCCAATCCTTTTAAAATTTGAATGATTACGGATCTCTTTTCATCTTCGCTCAAATTGTTGGAATTAATTACATCTCTTAAATTTCTACTTTCAAAATATTCAAATGAGATATAGAAATGATCTTCATGAGTTCCGAAATCGAGAACCTTAATAACATTGGGATGATCGAGCCGGGCAAGAATTTTTGCTTCTCGTTTGAATCTTTCAATTACCGAATCATCGCCGATAGATTTTATGTTCAGCGACTTTAAAATAATTTTTTTACCCAGATAAATATGATCGGCAAGATAAACTCCGGCGTGCTGATCTTTCTTCAGAGTTTCCAGTATCTCAAATTTTTCAAACAATATGTTTGTTGTATTTTTCAAAATTAATTTTCAATTATTCTTCGGCAATTTCTTTCAGCTTCATTTGAACCCATCTCACTGAAACCCCCAATGATTCTGCAGCACGTGTCCGGTTGCCGTTTACTTCCTCGAGTCTTTTTTGTAACAACTGTTTTTCAAATTCTTTTAATGTACCGGAAAAGCTGTTCATTAATTCGTCTTCTTCAAGAATAATATGTTCGGTCAGTAGTTTACTGCCGTCGCATAGAATAACTCCGCGCTGAATTACATTCAGAAGTTGACGTATATTTCCGGGCCAATTATAATCCTGCAGCTTTTGAACCGCAGCACGATCAATCTTCAATTTAATATCGGAATACTTAGTAATAAACTGATTCGCAAGTATCGGAATGTCATCCTTCCTATCCCGCAGCGGCGGAAGTTTTAATGGAAATACATTGAGCCGGTAAAAGAGATCTTCGCGAAATTTATTTTCAGATACAAGCTTTTTAAGATCTTTGTTAGTTGCAGCAAGAATTCTCACATTCACTTTTCTAACTTGTGTATCGCCCAATCTCATTATCTCTTGATTTTCCAGCACACGCAGAAGTTTTGCCTGAAGTGCAGGGGAAATATCCGCAATTTCATCGAGGAAAAATGTGCCTTTATCTGCTACTTCGAGTAATCCTTTTTTATCGGAATCGGCGCCGGTGAAAGCTCCTTTTTTATAACCGAATAATTCGCTTTCAAGCAGATTATCAGGAATTGAACCGCAGAACTGCGCAATGAACGGGTTATCTCTTCTATTACTTAATTTATGAATTGCCTGTGCGGCAAGGTCTTTCCCCGTTCCGCTTTCGCCGAGTATTAAAATTGTTGCTCCGGTTTTGGCTACGCGGTGAATTATTTTTGCAAGTTCCCGCATCGCTTTGCTGCTGCCCAACATGTCCGGTATTTTTTCTGTTGTCTCTAACTGGTTTTTTAAATACTCATTTTCAACTCTCAACTTTTCATATTCCAATATTCTATCCAAAGCAAGCGAGAGAAGATTAGAAAAGAAATTAAAAAAGATCAGGTTTTCATCCGTAAACTCTTTGCGGTTTAGTTGACTGTCCGCAAGTATCACACCCCAAACTTTTTCGCCTCTAATAATTGGAACTGCAATTACAGATTTAATTTTTTGTATCTGTACACTTTGAAACTGTGATAACTGCGGATCGCTTTGAACATCGTGGTATAAAAGGGGCTTTCTTTTCTGCAGCACTTTTCGTAAAAGTCCGGATGAAAATTCCGATAGATCTTTAATGTTCTCTTTCTGAAAATTCCTGGCGGAAACAATTTCAAATTTATCATTCCGCTCATCATATTTTGCAAAAAGCCCGCGCTCGGCATTTATTACTTCAATCACCAGATCGAGTGCGTCTTCAATTAATGTATCTTCATATTCGGCTGAATTAAGCGCCTGGCTTATTTCATATAGTGTTTCAAACTGCGAGTCTGAAAGCTGCTTTATATTTTTTATTCGATTAGATTTTAACATATTATTCTATTACAAAAGTTGCTGGTTTGGAGCGAGTCCTATTTTTGAATTCATCAATCGCCCAGATTACCCAAAAGAAATTTGAGCCCGGTAATGTTGTATCTACTTTAAAAGATATTTCATCGGATGAAACATCATCGGCTTGCCAGACAATTTCTGGATTTACTTCATCGGTGTAAATTTGAATCATGTAGTGATAATCAAATCCGGGCAGGAATCTCTTCCATCTCAATTCAAAAGGAACACTGACTGCCTGGTTACTTTTAGGATAGTCTGTTAAAATTTCTTCTTTAATAACCCGTTTGATATTTGAACGACCGATGGTAAATATTCTTCCGTCCAAATCCTGCACTTTAATATTGAAATCTTTACCAATCAATTGATCGAGAGATGTAGTATTCAAATCAATCAGCGAAAGTGATTTCTCATAAAAACCGGTCTGCACATTGAAGACAAGCTTTTTTGTGATGTCGAGCGCCGGATTATCAACAAATACGGTATCAATGTCATTTTCTCCATCGTAATCAACAATCCTCGCTCGTATCACAACTTGATATTTCTGAGTGATCTGAAATCTATTTTCAACAATACTATAAAACTCAAGGCTGTCAAGTGAGGGTACTGCGTTTAAAAATTTCTCGTGATTTAGTTTTCTTTGTGCACCCCAATGAATAAAGCTGGAATCGCGGTTAAAATTTTCGTTATCAAAAAAAAGCCAGCCATCAATTCTGCTTATGTTTGTGAATGAGAATTTGCCGTCGGTCCCGGTATTAGTGTAAAGATTATCGGGCTGCCAGTGAACCGTTACATTTTTGATAGGTACATTCGGAAAGCTGACAGTTTTTACCGCACCCTCTAATTTAATAATATTGTTATCAGGGTTATTCGGGTCAACCGGATTTGTGCGCGGGGCATCACACGAGACTAATATTACAGAAAAAAGAAGTAATAATATTTTAAGCATTTGCCGCATTAAAATTTTTCACCCGGAATTATTTTTTAAACTTAACTAATTAAATTAATTGTTAATTCTATTTTAATTCAGACTCTAATTTAAATTCGCTCTTTAAAAGTCCATACCTCAATATATCCCAATATTTATCGTTATGATATTTTGCTTCACGCAATCTGCCTTCAAGTTGAAAGCCTAGCTTTTCAAGCAACATTACAGAAGTTTCATTGAATTCAAGGGCTTCAGCTTCAAGCCTGTGAAGGTTCATTTTGTTGAAAGCGTATTCAATAATGTGATTCAAAACGTCCTTACCGAAACCATCTCCCTGATGATCTTTATGAATGATGATGCTGAGTTCCGCTTTACGATTGAACCAACGCAGGTTTTTTAATCTTACTTCGCCGATAAGGGTTGTCTCTTTTTCAATCCGGAAAATAATTTCAGTAGGCATTCCATTGGGGTAAACCCTTGTCTCCGACATATTAAGCAGATCATCGGCATTCTGGAATAATGCTTTTAATTCTTCATCATCCGGAGTTGTAGTGCGTAAAGTTATTTTTCCCTTTTTAAGTATCATTTTTAAACCAAAAATTATTTATCCGTAAAGTAAAGATTTTTATGCACAAATGGTGCAAGTGCAACTATAAGTCCATGTAAATATAATTCTTTCCTATTCATAACCCCATCGGTAAAAAACCCGATTGCGCCATCACTGTGTTTCGAATTTTTGGTATTCATAATCTCATCCATTACATCACCGAGTTCTTTTCCATCCAGCAATTGATCGGTCACAATTTTCGGAAGTTCGAAATGAGGCGAGGTTCCGAATGCTTCATCACCGTTTTCATCGATGACACACATGCAGCCGAATGCAAACCATTTGCCGAATTGTTGTGCGATTCCCCCTTCAATGCCGACGTAAAAATCAAACTCTGGATTTACATCAAATAATTTTGCAGCACGGTTGCGGGCTCCTATAAATGTGTCATCACCAATCGGCTGATCAGAAACACCCGATTCAACATCTCTGCTCTCGATCTCAACATCATGAAAATATTTTGAAAATGCCTCTTTTGCAGATTCAATTTTTACCGGATTTTTAGAACCGACTAATACTTTCATTTGCCAAATAATAATTTTAATGCTTTTGGGATTCTAGATGCCCACGCGCTTTCCGTGTGTGATCCATCTTTATCAATTATCAAAAAATAATCTTCATTCATTTTATACCCTTTATTTTCAAGGGCTTTTACCATCTCATCAATTCCGGGTTGAAGCCTGGCTTCTAATTCCACTCCGCCGTTATCGATGTAAACTTGAATATCTTTTCTTTTACCGGTGTAGTTTTCTACTTCCGAAACATAATCGATACGTTTAATTTTAAATGCGGGGGACATGCAGATCGCTTTGGAAAATACATCGGAATGTTCCCACAGCAGCATGAATGAAATGAGTCCGCCTGCAGAGGAACCGCCGGTGGCAGTGAATTCACGACCGGGAAGTGTGCGGTATTTTTCATCTATTATCGGTTTTAATTTATCAACAATGAAACGCATGTAAACGGAACCGGTGTCTGTGTGTGTATATTCCCGTGAACGTTGGCGTGTGTTGTAAATGCCGACAATAATGAGCGGTTCAATTTCACTTTTGCGTATCAGACTATCGGCGGTTTCGTCAATCTGCCAGTCAGTCCCAACTGCTGAA
>JAENZU010000275.1 GCA_016841125.1 Melioribacter sp.
AGAGAAGGATTATTTATTTCAGTTCGTCAGATTCAACAAACTTTTGTAAATTGAAATAATTTCATCGAGAGCAGAATTCGATTTTCTTTGCTGCAGCTCCTTTTGGGTTTGGTCTAAATTACCTACCAATTTGAGCAAAACAGTATTGAGATCTTCCGCATCTCTATTTTTGAAAAGTATTGTTGAATCCGGTCGAGGGACACAATCGCTTGCTACTGAGGGTATACCTAGATGTAATGCTTCTCTAATTGAAATTGCATCCCCGTCTGTATTAGTAGGGCGTAGGAAAATATCCGACCTTTTAAGCAGAGGGTAAAATTCCATTGGTTTTACAAAAAACATAAAATTCTCACGCAAGCCATATTCATCCAGTTTATCATTCAAACTCTTGAAGTATTTTTCATTATTTATTCCCGGAAGCATAAATACAAAACCAAAATTCGGATACTCTTTTTTTAATTTTTTGCTCAATTCAATTGAGAGATCAAAACCGTAGGCGTCTTGATTATTGTAAAACGTAAATTGTGACTCATTTGCAGATATTATTGGGAATTTATTTTCTAAAAAATTTCTTACATCTTCTGGCAGACTATCATTTGTAGATTCATTCTCTACGGGCGGAATAAAGGGTGAAATAACAGTAATTTTATTTTTATTTGCCCCCCAATTTATCAATTTATCCTTTATACCTTGATTTGTTACCAAAAAGTGAGGCGCATTTTTGGCGGCATATCTCAAGTAAAATTTAGTATTAAAAGCTAAATCCTCTTTCTCCTCCCTCATGCTGTGAACAGTTAAAATGGTTTTGGAATTTGATCGAAGTTTACTCAGCAGTGATAGTAGAGCTCTATATTTCCAATAACTTGTGTGATAATGAATTATAGAGGGTTCACCTGCTTTGCTGAATAAAAATTTCAGCCAAAGAAGCCAAAAATACTTAATAACTTTTACTTTCGGATTAGAGTTTCCTTTCCAAGAAATATATTTCGTGATTTTTCCTTTTAAAATGAAATCCCGGATTCTAAAAATCATATAAGGTTTCGGCACCTGGAAATCGTCGTAATAATTTACTTCTATTCCCTCACTTATAAGTGATTCTTTTAACCGGGATACATGAATGGATACACCTCCGATTGGGGGCGGGCTTGGACCAATTATATTTACTTCAAATGGGCTGGCTATAGTGGTTTCCTCAATTCAATTACGTATTCGGAAAAATAAAAAGTATCTGATCAAAATTTCTTTAGATCAAGTCTGCCAAGTTGTTTAAGGCTTAAGAATAGAGACATTCCGAGACACAACCCAAAAATATGATTTATTTTATAATCATTACAAAATATCGGTTCGGTAAGGCTCATCAACATAAAACCGGAAAAGATCAAAAATAAAAATTTGAGATTTAATTCAGTGGAATCCGGCGGTTTAGATTTTACCGCTTTAAGATTTAACGCAATAATCCAAATGAAAAAAGTCATAAACGCTAAAAATCCGCCCCAACCGGTTTGAGTTAACTGTTCTAAATACATATTGTGAGGATTAACCCAGCTCATGTTTGCGTAAAATTTCAACAACCGGGAAAAATTGTAAGGCGAAAGTCCAATTCCTGTAGGATTATCTTTTATTATTTCAAGTGCAGCCGGCCAGATCTTTTCGCGAGGAGAGTCGGTACCTTTTCTGGACATTTCCTCTATTGCTCGATCAACATATTCTATAAAAAATTGATCCAATACTTGATTCATTACCACTACTAATAGGAGAGTTCCTATGATACCATAAATCAGTTTTTTTACATCAAGTTTTATAAAAAAGAGAACGATTAAAGAGTTTAAAATCAGAAATAAAAGTCCGCCCCTGCTTGCACCCATCAGAAGTGAAATAAGAAGAATCGCAATGGTAATTGCTGCAATCACTTTCCTGTATATTCGTTTATCTTTATTAATATAAAGAATTGAAGCAGGAATTATCATAACATAAAAAGCCGACATATTATTGACATTGCCCCAAAAGCCTCCGTATCGCCAATGTCCTTCGCTAAGACTTCGTTCATCCTGCACCATTTCCTCACCGCGGATCATTTCGAGGTTAGTACCCGTTAACATAGAAAATATATGCCCGATACCCGAGAGTGCTGCAAATACAATTAAGATGAAAAGTAAATCTTGAATTTGTTCCGGTTCCTCAAAAGCCTTGTAGCCTATGAGGAAGAAAATTAAAAACTCCCCGTAAGTTGTGAAAAAGGAAGACATATTAGACGGGACCAAATCAAGTCCTTCAACATTTCCATTAATTATCGATAACCCGATAAAAAAGAAATAGAGAAGCAGCAGCACTACAAAGGCTCCCGGAAGTTTACGTTTCGGATTATGCCAGATTATAGAAGCAAATGCCGTGAGTGTAAAAACAAGTGTAATTCCAACTCTTAAATAGGGCGATACCGGTATACGGCTTATAATAATGTTTTCGAAAAAAATTAATGTGAAAATTGGGGCAGCAACAATAATTATCGGATTTTTTAATTTGAATAGAAGGAAAAGAAAAAAGGGGGCAACAAAAAAATATGCGGTATATTTTGTAGCTAATGAACCTTTAAATTCTAAAAATAAATAAAGCAGTCCTAGAAGTATTGAAATAAGGAGCAGAAATACTCTATACTGTTTTTCACCTAAAAAATTAAATATCGAATTCATTAATATTTCTCTGACCGGAACTGAATAATAATTTTCTCACTTTAAAAGTTTTTAACCCGGTCTAGAATTATTGCTAGTGAAGCAATTATTGCAAGCGGTCCTGAAATTGTACTGAATATTTCGCGCCAGGAAACAATTGCACTCTGCTCAATCACAATAGTATCTTCATCATATAAATCTAAGTCTGTTTGTTTTGTCTCATCGGGATCTTCAAGATTAATTTCCAGCATAAATCTTGTTCCATCTTCCTTTTCCCGGTAAACTCTAATCTCATCCATATCTGCAAATTCTTTAGGACCACCGGCATATGTAATAAGTTGAATTAAGTTTGTAGATAGTGAAACTTCATATCTGCCCGGTCTGTTAACAGTTCCCCACAAATTAATTTTTTTTGTAATCTCCCCCGGAATATCTGTTATTTGATAATATGCTCCGGAATTCTGGGCACGCAAATCACTAAACGCAATTGAAGTAAGTATAAAACAGACAATTAAAATTGATTTTACTTTCATTTAAACCACTCGGGTTAATATTAGAAAAATTAGTTATCGAAAATTACATCTTTATTACTTTTTTTTCTTTTCTTTTTAACTTTTTCACCATCTTTAGTATAGAAACCATAATATCTTCCATAATAAGACGGGAGTTTAGCATCATCAAAATCGTTCAGTACAACACCGCCGATACTAATATTGAACTGTTCGAATAATTTTGCTGCTCTGTTCAATTCGTCAACATTTGTCTGATCGGCTCTGGCTATTAAAATAGTTTCATCCACAAGCCGCGCCAAATGTATTGCATCTGTAACTGCATTTACAGGCGGAGTATCGTAAATTACATAATCAAATCGCTTTTTCATCGAATCCATAAATTCGTGCAGAGCGGACGAAGTAAAAATTAGAGCCGGGTTCTGATTGAACTCCACAGCAGTTACCACAAAAAGATTATTAACATCAGTCTTTTTAATGATCTCTGAAAGTTCGCACTTTTTATATAAATAGTGAATTAAAGTCGGCGACTGCGGAAGATCGAAAAATTTATGGATTACCGGCTTTCTTAAATCCATATCTACTAGAAGAACTTTTTTTCCGGAATTTGCCAAGCTAACCGCAAAATTTGCGGCTGTTGAACTCTTTCCTTCGCCCGGGCCTGAGCTTGAAACAACTAAAGATTTTACCTCTTTATCAAGAAATCCGTAATTCAAATATATTTGAAGTCTTTGGTAAGATTCCTGCGCAACCAAATTTGAAGAACTCGGTTCAAGCAGCTGCCGGGAATTTGGATCTATCTTGGGACCTAAAAGTTTTCTGCCGGTTCCGTTTGCAGGAAGTTTCGGAATTGTTGAGATCAATCTAAAACCAAGCGATTCCACATCGTGGGGAGATCTCACATAACTGAAAAAGAAATCAATTGCGAAGGCAACAAAAACTCCGAACAACGCTCCGAGGAACATTCCTATCGCTAGGTTAATGGCGTATCGGGGACTGTAAGGTTTATTCGGCACTATCGCTTCATCAAGAATTTCCACCCTGCCAAAAGTAGATAATTCTGATAAAAGTGATGACTGATACTCTTCACCTAATTTCAAATATAATTTTTCATTAAAATCTTTTTGTCTCTGCAATCTTGCAAGTGTAACTTGCTGTTTAGGAATACGATTGAAATCACGCTCATATTCTCCAAGGGATTTATTAAGATTTTCTAATGAAACTTCAAGCGTTGCAATCTCAAGTTGAGTGTCTTGAATTTTATTGGATAAATTAGTTAAAGTTGCCGCACCATCCCTACTATTATTGGAGGAATAACCAACCGAACTTGTGACTCCTGCGATATATTCACGTGTACGGGTTTTTAAAATTGAACGCAAAGAATCAATAGTTTTTTCCTGTCTCGAAATCTCTTTGATATATTTAGCCCTGGAAGAATCCGCCCGGTTAATCACTCTCGACACATCAAGGTCGGCTTCCATTCTTGCTACTTTTTCCTGAAGCTCTTTAATATATAAATCATCAACATTAATGATCTTACTTGTTACGGTTGGTACAAGTGCCTGTAATTGCTCCTTATACTGGTTTAATAGAACATTGGATTTACGCAGCTCAATTTGGTTTTTTTCGATCTCAGATTCCAGATCGGTAATCTTCATTATCAAAAATCTGGATTTATCTTCAAGTTCTACTACGTTCTCGTTTTCCATATAATTGAGTAATTGCGATTCACTTTTTTGAAGAGTGTCTAACCGGTTGGAAGTTTGATCCTGCAAAAATGTTCTTACTTCGGTAGCATTGGATCTGCTTCTTCTTAAATCTCTCTCGTAATAAGTCTGTGCATAAACGTTTGCAATAAGAGCAGCTTCTTCAGGGATATGGCTCACGGTTGTTATTTCGATTATATCCTTTTCTTTCCCCATCTCAAAGTTTGTAATTTCACCCAGCTTGGAAACAACATAGCCGGGCAATTGAGGCGAATTTGTATTTGTAATATTGCCCTGCACCATTGCAGCCCTTACAACAGAAATTGTATCTCTTTTTCCATCGGGATCGAGATAAAAAATATCAATCAAATTTTGAGCAACCTCCATCTTAAGATTTCTGGATTTCAAAATTTCTAATTCATTCTGCAGATTTCTGGAAGCGCTGCCTGAAAAATCCTGAATTCCAATCCCCGAAGTAATGTTTGTCACATCAACAATTAGGCTGGATGTAGCACTATACATTTTTTTCTGTGTAAAAGTAAAATAGGCAACTAGAGAAACAACT
>JAENZU010000276.1 GCA_016841125.1 Melioribacter sp.
TAAAATATAATTCGGGGGGATTGCATGATAAAGCATTACATCAAGATTGCGTTCAGATCTTTAAGAAAACAATTCGGCTATTCATTCATAAATATTGCGGGTTTAACCGTTGGTTTAACCGTATCTCTCGTCATTGCCTTCTATGTAATTGATGATCTTACCTATGATAGATTCCACGAAGATAGCGAAGATATCTATCGTGTACTAACTATCGAAAAAACCAATGACGAAAACATGACTTATTCAATAACTGCTGGTCCGTTAATACCGGCAGCTAAAGATCAAATACCGGAAGTGAAATTTGCAGCACGTGCATTTGCAATTGGAAATCCTCTAATTGCCGCCGGTAATGTTGACCCGAATGATCTAAATCAAAATAATGGAATACGTCTTCGAGGTTACCTCACAGAAAAAGATTTCTTTAATATATTTAGTTTTGAAATTCTTCAGGGGGATAGAGAAAATATTTTATCCGATCCAAACGGGGTATTGCTTACCCGGAATGCGGCAGAAATTTTATTTAAGGGAGAAGACCCGATAGGGAAACCTTTAACAATTCCTGGAATTCAGAATACATTTGTAAGCGGAATAGTATCAGAGCCGCCGGTAAATTCTCATATTCAATTCGATTTTATAATTCCTTTGCGTGTTGAAAACAATCCGCTTTGGTGGGACTCATGGGAAAATTTAATGCTGCAGGCTTACGTTAAACTTGAAAGAAACAGCAATCCAGCTGCAGTCGAAAAAAAGATGCAGGAAGTGGCAATTGCCAGCAATATGCCAGAAATATATGTTCCAAAATTACAAAACTTATTAGATGTCCACCTCGGTTCAACTCATCACAGGTATGATGGTTCAAACGTAGGCAAGAATGATGCAACGGTAGTGTATGCATTGGCGATTATCGGCTTACTGATAATTTTAGTAGCTGCTATTAATTTTATCAATCTTTCCAGTGCACGTGCTTCAAAGCGAGCGCGTGAAGTTGGGATGCGTAAAGTTATTGGCTCTAATAAAAGCATGCTGATCGGACAATTCCTGGGGGAGTCTGTATTCCTCACAATAATTTCGATGCTTCTTTCAATAATTATACTCCAATTTTCAATTCCTTATTTGGATGAATTTTTAGGCAAAACATTAAACATAAGTTTTTTTGATAACCCTTTATTATTGTTGACCCTAATTGTTGTCGCCGTTTTGGTTGGAATTCTTTCCGGGCTCTATCCGGCATTTGTTCTTTCTTCTTTCAAACCGGTTACAGTATTAAGCGGAAGTTTCCAAAAAAGTAAAATTGGCGGAGTTATTCGTAAAGTACTGGTTCTTTTTCAATTTGGTGTAACTATTTCGTTGATCACCACAGTGCTGGTAATAATTGAGCAGATAGATTACCTAAAATCTTTAGACATGGGTTACAGCAGGGATCAAGTAGTGACAATGTTTGTTCCGAATAATAATCGGGAGGTTTTCACAAATCAATTGGGGAGTCTGCCTGGAGTTAAATCAGTCGGCAGAACCAGCGGTGTTCTTGGGGCTGATTTTATTCGGTACGAGGTAATCCCGGAAGGAGCTTCCAGAGACGAAAGTCAAATGTTTATGCAGATTGCCATTGATGAACATTTCTTTGACGCGCTGGAAATTAAATTTTCTAACGGAAGAAATTTTTCAAGAGAGTTTACTTCAGATACTGCAAATGCAATAATAATAAACGAAACGGCTGCAAGAAAAGCCGGTTGGGATAATCCGATAGGGAAGAGATTAGATCTTGTTGAGATAGACGGAAGTATTACCAGTAAACGAATTATTGGAGTTGTAAAAGATTTTCATTTTACAAGTGCTAAACAAGCAATTGAACCCTTATTCTTTCAACTAAATGTACAGAATACTTTTCTTACCGTAGTAAAATTAGCCGGCGGTCAAATAAACAATACAATGGATGACATTCAAACCAGGTACGAATCTGCATTCCCGAATGTTAACTTCAATTTCCAATTTTTGGATGACCTTTTTGACCGGCAGTTTGAGGATGATCGAGAATTCGCTTCCAATATTGGCTACTTTTCCGGTTTTGCAATATTCATTGCGTGTTTGGGTTTAGTAGGACTTGTAGCTTTCGCGGTTGATCAGCGCAGGGGAGAGATTGCCGTTAGAAAAGTACTCGGGTCCTCTGAAGCAAGTATTGTTTTTCTCTTAGCACAAGACTTTCTCAAATGGGTATTAATCGCTAACATAATTGCATGGCCGCTAAGCTACTACGCAATCGGTTTATGGCTAAATGGTTTTGTCTACAGAGTATCGCTGGATATTATGCCATTTCTGATTTCAGGTTTGGCTGCTCTTATTATTGCTCTGTTTACAATATCCTATCAATCTATTAAAGCCGCATTGGCAAACCCTGTAAAAAGTCTCAGAAACGAATAACTTTTCCAATAATCTAATGCGCCTGCTGGAAATGGCGGGCGCCTTTTGTTTTCACTCCGTAATACTTGATATTATATCCTACTATTCTTACTTTATTAAAAAAATAGAAATGGAGAACTATGCGAATAATAGACGTACACACACATTTAAATAATTATAACGACGATAAAAAAGTTGATCTTGAAGAATCTCTTCAAAATTTACTAGGTACTATGGATGAAAATAATGTTTATCATTCTTTAGTACTTACTTCATATAAAGTCAATGAGAACCGTCCTTCAACTAAAGATGTTATTAACGCCACAATAGATCATAAAAATATTTCGGTTGTTGCCGGCATCAGTATTCAAAATTATAAAGAACAAGACTTGAGAGAGATTGCTGATTATTTGAAAGACGGCTTACTCAAAGGATTAAAACTCTACCCCGGATACGAACCTTTTTACCCTTACGATAAAAGATGCCAGGTGATTTATGATTTGGCAGTTGAATTTGATGTTCCGGTAATGATACATTCAGGCGACACTTATACACCGAAGGGCAAGCTCAGATTTGCTCATCCGCTTGCAGTAGATGATGTTGCGGTTGATAATCCCAATCTGAAAATAATAATTTGTCATGTGGGCAACCCGTGGATAAGAGATTGTATGGAGGTTGTTTACAAAAATAAAAATACGTTTGCCGATATTTCAGGATTGGTTCTCGGTGATTTCAATTCAAAATTTGAAAAATTCATGAAAAAGCAGCTTGAGGAAATGATCCTTTATGCAGGCGAGCCGAGATACCTTTTGTATGGTACCGACTATCCCATCTCAAATATGAAATCTTACATTCAATTTTTAGATCAGTTGAAAATTCCGGATGATAGAAAAGAAAAGATTGCATGGAAAAATGCTGCCGAATTATTTAAAATACCTGTTGATGTATTAGAACCCGCGGAAAGTGCATAATCATAATTAAATTTAGAATTTAATTTATTATTTATGATAGAATATCATTAAGTTTCTCGTACAATAATTTTTGAATCTTTTTCATGAGATAACTTAAAGATGGGAAAACCTCTTCCTCTTTATTTAGATCCTAATCTTAAAATTATTTATTTAATTACTTTGATTGCTGTTTTAGGTGTTGCAAGTATTACACCCGCTTTTCCAAAGGTCGCTCAGCAGTTTGATATTTCTTCCCAATCAATTGGACTATTAATTATAGCATTTACATTACCGGGGGTTATTCTAACACCGGTTTTAGGGGTTTTCGCGGATAGAATAGGCAGAAAAAAAGTTCTGCTTCCGTCACTTTTTATTTTTGGAATTGCGGGTTTTGCATGTTCTTTAGCAAACAGTTTCGAGTTATTGCTGGTTTTTAGGTTTATCCAGGGTGCGGGAGCAGCTTCTCTCGGTTCTTTAAACGTAACACTTATAGGCGATCTATTTTCGGGTAAAGAAAGAGCATCTGCAATGGGCTATAATGCAAGTGTACTCAGTACCGCAACTGCTGTATATCCTTTTATTGGAGGTGTATTGGCAAGCTTCCACTGGCGTTTTGTATTTTACATCCCTGTATTATCTATCCCAATTGCATTTCTTGTATTATTCAAATTATCAAATCCTGAACCCAAAAATACCCAACAACTGAAGAGTTATTTGAAAAACGCATTCAATACTATAAAAGATAAAAATGCGGTAATTCTATTTGCAGCAAGCATAATTACTTTTATAATCTTGTATGGTTCATATCTCACTTACATCCCAATATTCCTGCATAATAGATTTGCTGCCGAACCTTTTATAATCGGGTTAATGATGTCTGTTATGTCAGTAGTTACTGCCATTATTTCATCTCAACTCGGTAAATTAACCGCAAAGTTCGGGCATAAAAAACTATTGATAATCTCCTTTATTTTCTATTCAATTTCACTGCTTATTCTAATATTCATCAATAGAATTGAATTAGTAGTAATATCAATGATAATTTACGGGTTTGGTCAGGGGCTAAATATTCCTTCAATTCAAACGCTATTAACTTCAATAGCATCGCTGGAATACAGGGCTGCTTTTATGTCAATGAATGGAATGGTATTGAGGGTAGGTCAAACTTTAGGACCTTTAGTTATGGGATTATTTTTTATGATTGGAAATATCTCAGCCGTATTTTTAGCCGGCAGTTTATTAGCTTTATTGATGATTTTACCATTGCTGAAGTTAAAATTGCATTAATTCTGGCATAATCTCTCTTTTATTACTTTTTTCTAAAAAAATATTTCCAAATGATGCAACCTTTCATATGGATACAACGTCTTAAATAACAAAGATTCATTTACAAAGAAAGTTCATAAAAAATAATTTCAAACAGTAATTTCCTTGGGGGGAAAGATGAAATTTAGATTATATTTAACAATTGCCGCCATTGCGGTTTTAGCACTCCAGCCAATTTTATCTCAAAACTTTCTGGTAGAAGCAAATAAAAGAGGATACGATAAAGTAGAAGCAAACCTTCTGGAAGGATTGAAATCTGATAACTGCGGTTTAAAAATTAGTTCTGCTTATTATCTTGGAGAGATGAAATCAACAAAAGCTGTAATTCCTTTAATGGAAATGCTCAGATGTAATGATAATATTGATGCGCGCATTATTGCCGCTCTTTCGCTTACTAAGATTGAAAATGCACGGGGAATCTACATGGTAAAGATGGGAGCAAAATTTAATGATTCTGAGAGGATCAGAGAAAAATGCGATCATTTTTACAAAGCATTTGTGATGAAGCAATATAAGGAAACGAATTACTCCATTGCCGGGACTGTTAATCCTGTCAATACGGTATCTTTAAATAATTAAATTGCCATTATTCCCGATACAATAAATAATACAAAGATCATTATTTTCCACCAGTTGGTTGATAGTGATCTTTCGTAAGATTCGGCAGCGGAAAACATTTCATAAACTGAACTAAAGTTTCCATCTTGTTTTCTCGCTTCCATTCTCTCTCTCTGTTCTGCGGTAAATTCTGTCATATATATCTTGTAAAAT
>JAENZU010000277.1 GCA_016841125.1 Melioribacter sp.
AATCTTCCGTATCAAACTCAGGCGCTGAATTATAATTGATCTCATTTATTACAACCGCATCGCTCAGAGTGTCGGGTTCAAATACCGCTGTAAAAATATTTGAAGTTAGTAATTGTATTGTGACAGTTTGCAGAGTTGAAGAAATATCTCCTGTCCATTCTTTGAATTTATATCCCGGTTTGGGAATAGCTTTAATTTCAATCGGCACACTTTGGAAATAGTGCCCTGTCCAGGGATAAGCTTCGGGTGAAAATTTATTTATTCTTATCGAACCGTGTGTTTCATCAGATACATTACAATTAACATAAGCCGTTCCCGCAAGCTGAAATTGCTGAATAAAAAATGCCCGCAAGTAGACAATTCGATTTTGGGCAAAAGTTTTCATCAAATTATGCTGATAATTCCACGAATTATAATTAAACGCGTTCCATCGGCTGATATGCCTTTGAATTTCGGCATTCATCAGATAATAAATACTGTCAATTATCGAAACGACAGCATCGGATTTAAATAATGAATTTGATAAATCAGCAAACCTGTTTATAAAGTTATTTTTGAATTTTTCATTAGTCAATAATTTTCTCAATAAAAAAGTAGACCATGGCGGATTCGGCCATTCGGGTCCGTTAGTTTCCAGCGCAAACTCAAGAGTATTGCGTGTGTGTCCCCATGGATCGAAGAGATTAAAACCAAAATCCGTATCGAATGAAATCCATCGCCATTTGGCTCCTTCGGTTCGTTCCCGCCAGTATTTTATATTATTGCCGGGCCAGTCGCGGTTGTCTACATATATATTAAATAGCTGATACTCAATAAAATTATCTAAATCAAAAGATGCGGCAACGTGGGCGTAATTTTGAGTCTGACTTAAATCACTATTCGAAATAAAATCAATTACATCCAAATAATTTTCGTTTGTACCTTCCAATACATTTGCATTATTTTCCAAAAGATCAATATTATTAGGATCAACATTGTGGTAGCTTGCAATAAAATCTTCATTTACCTTTTCACGGATATTATGAATTCCCCAATATTCACCGTTGATGAATAAAATAGCCGGACGAAAAGCTTGTTTTTCAATATTGAGTGATCGGATTAATGACTGCATCATTCCATCGCGGTACATTGAGTAGTTCCAGTCGTTGCCGCTGTTCCGCAGTACAAAATTTTTAAATGAACTTACATCTCTGTCGGGAAACAATTTATAGTCGAGTGTTTTACTGCCGTACTCGCCTCTCATATAAAACGCCAGCGACTTCTGGGGCTGACCTCGGCTCCATCCTCCGAATATCTTTACACCGCAGTCGATTGAAAAACTGC
Organism: Melioribacter sp.; assembly: GCA_016841125.1. Lineage (GTDB taxonomy): Bacteria > Bacteroidota > Ignavibacteria > Ignavibacteriales > Melioribacteraceae > JAENZU01. Next base: position 1,324 of record JAENZU010000277.1, read on the forward strand.
TTGGCTGAGCCGGCTCAAAAAATTCAACATGAGCAGGTTTTTCCCAATCTTCCCAAAAGTTAGCGCCAAAGTAGGGGTAAGCCGATTGAGCATTATTTCCGAGAACATAAATTCCGCTGTCGGCATCCCATAGATTTTCAGGGTTCGTTGAAACGGATACGATCGGCATTCCGCTCGCATCATTGATGAAAATTGTTTTGGTTGTTACCGGACCGGGAAGATAATTGGCTTTAAACGTCCTGCATCTTATTACCGAAGTTGAAGTAATTGTAATAGGCGAAGAATATAGCGCAGAATTTTGATCCGGCTCCGACCCGTCAAGACTAAAGTAAATTTGACTCCCGGCTTCAGCACTCAGTGAAATATTTACAGAAGATGGGAAATAATTTCCTTCAGGGAAAATTGCTGCAGCACCGGCAATACCTTGATATCCGGGAGTATTTACACTGCCGGGTGTAGGTTGATCAAAGTAGAACCAATTAGCTGATCCGTCGGGATAACGCCCGGTGGAAATATCAATCGGAATTTGGCTCAATAAAACCGAGTCAATTATTTCACCGCCGGCATTCGACAAGTACAATGTTTCGTCGTCACTCAAGTTGAAATTAGTATGCAGGTTAGGAAATAAGCCTTCGAGAATCGGATTGATTCCATTAGCTGCAACCGGCACTTCCGTCATTCCCAAAGTAAGAAACGGGATAATCGTGAGGTCGGATGAATTAATGCCGAAATTATGAACTTGAATAGATAAGACATTCGTCCCCGGCTGCAAAATAGTGTTAGCAGAATCGATAAAAAATGTTTGCGGAAGACCGCCCTGGTAAATTTGAGCTTCTGCTGCATTATCCGGCATTTGATTATAGGGAGGAGACGCAGGGGCATTATTCATATTTGCGCGGGCTATTTCAATTCCGTTCAAGTATGCCACAAAACCGTCATCATAATCCGCGTGCAGAACGGCATTGTTAATTTTAGTTATATCATCTATGGAAAAAGTGTGCCGCATAAAAACAGATTGAACTGGTACTATGGTGGTCGAATCGTCATTATCTCCGTACCCTATGCCGGTTTTGCCGGTGGTCCAGCCGAGATCATTAAACCCAATTTCTTTCCAACCCGAAGGCGGTTCTACGGTTCCTAATTTATATTTCCAATAATCTCCCCAGTCTATAATTGTCTCCCAGTGTTTACTTTGGTTTCTTCTATTTTTTCCTGATGCATAAATTAATAAATGTCCTGAAGGTTGAACGAGCACATTAGGAAACTGCCACTTCTGTAAATCATCAACATTATCGCTGAGAAAATAATTTTCGAGACTTACCGAATTTACTGTAGGATTGTAAAGTTCAATCCAGTCGGGTGTATCGCCGTCTTCATCATATAGTGCAGATATATTTGAAGGCATTACTTCGTTGATAACTACCTGAGCAGAAATACTGCCGGTGCCAAAGAGTAAAGCGATTATAATGAATGTTGATAAATGTTTATACATTATGATTTTATCTCAATTAAAAATACTCTTCATCAAAAAAGAGATTTACATTGGTTACCGGTGAGAGTCCTTTAAGAGCTTTTACAAAATCATTACCGCTTTTATCACTCTTTAAGTTCACATGGTATGAAAGTTCCATGATACCCTCACCGTTTACAGATTTTATATTTATTAGTTTCGATTTCTTACAATACTTATCAATAACTTTGGAATATTCCGGACCATCTTTATCAGAATCTTTAATATAAAATTGAAGCAGATACTCTTGGTTGACCGAATAAACTATATTCGTTTTCATCAATACATATAATATTGAACCTATAAGTATAGTGGCTGTTAGTGCAATCAAGTGGAGCCCTACACCGGCGGCCATTCCCATAGCCAGTGCAAAGAAAATAAATATAATATCGAGAGTTTCTTTTAGCGCCGTTCTGAAACGGATAATAGACATTGCACCGACTAAGCCGAAAGCTCTCGCAAGGTTATTGCCAATAACCATTATCACAACTGCGGTGATCATTGTAAGTACTACCAGTGAATTTAAAAACGATACGGTAAAACCGCCCCCCTTATAAGTTCCTCTATAAAAAAATGAGATGATCAGCCCGCAAACTAATGCCACGGCAAGATTCAGCAGCGCTTCTGCAGGGGAAATTGAAAATTGGAGTATGTTATTAAAATCTTTAAGCATAGTTAGAATATTTTGATATTGGCAAAGTCAATTGAGTTTGGTGTATTGCCTGATTAGAATTTTTCAGCGAATCTAAGCAAATAGTGTATTTGGATAGTGCATATCTGTTAAGCCGGAACAACTGTATTTTTTTAGTTAACCAGTTGGGGAATCCATGCTGAAATTTTATTTCGAGTATTGATTTATTCAGGAAGCATGGAAATAGATTTCTATTTTCGTAAATATCAGATAAGTTAGGAGAAATCATTGCCCGCAGGTTTTGATCGATTGTTATACGCAGCATTGAATTGAACTTAGCGAAAAAAGCAAGTCTATCGTAGGTGATCAAAGCCACAGGCTTCATATTTTTCTTGTTGATGTTGAACATAAACATTGCTGCATTGTCAATTTCCTCACTGTCTGCGCCTACTACAAATCGAGCAGGATCATTCGTGCTAAACACATCTTCGATATTATTGAATGGGACCTTAGCCCGATTTTTAAAAATATGATTTTCATATTTTCTTTTTATTTCCAAAAATGCAATGGCGTCAGTATCACGATTGTTATAAACCCTGACCCTAATTTTTTTTCTATCTTTTATACCTTCAACTTTTTCATGATATGCTTCATAATTGTGAGAATCGAAGTAAATGCTTCTAACAGTATATTCCTTGTTTTCCTGATTTAGAGCAAATTTATCATACTGAACGTATGGAATTATCGATTTTACAAAAGCGGCAATCAAGTGGTTGGGCATCAGATATTTATATTCGAAACGTAATTTGTTCATAGTGTTTATGAGATATAAAGAAAAATATATTTGAGGAGATTTACATTTTCACAAAATATTTTTGTGTTGATGATCATCCCCGGATAGAGACCTTTAGTGTTTTCAATACTGTCTGCAAATACCAAAATAACAGCGGTTTCATTAATTTTTTCAATTGTGCTATTTATATCGATTATGCTCGCCTGTACCAACGTATCAGAAATCGGATGCCCGAATTTTACCATTTGATCTCTATAGATAAATTTTCGCTGATTCAGTTTAACCGGAATGAGAAGCACAAATTCAGAGACATCATATACTGACATTAGCGTGTCGCCGCCTAAGCTGCGGTCAACCAATCCATCAATAGGCGAAGTAATATTTAATTCTGATATTTTACCTATTAAAAAATCAACACTTCTTTGCGCACTATTTATTTGATCTCTTATATACTTTAATTCCTCCGGTTTTACACCGGTCTCAGCAGTTTCAAGTTTTGACTCAGCAATATCAATACTCAATTTATAAAGGCGGTTGCGCCCCTCCTCTATTTCATATTCCTCTTTTGTTATAAGATCTTTTTCGGCTAGTGCTTTGTATCGTTTCAACAATTTTGAATGCTCTGAAAACTGCAGCTTTGCATATTCAATTTCTTTTTGCAGAACCTCAATATCTGTTTCTTTCATTCCGCTAGCTGAAAAGTTCAGGAAAGATTTATACTCATTTAATTGATTTTCGTAATCAACCAGATCTTGAAAATTCTTGTTTGAAATAATAATTCCCAAAGTATCGCCTGTCTTAACAGAATTGCCGCTGTTCAAATCAGCACCGGATTTAAAACTAAATATATCTCCCCTTTCGAAAGAATAAACCTGGAACTGATTTCTCATACCTTTTTTATAATCAACTAATGAGTTATAGATCCTCCCATCGGTTCCATTGTACACATAAAATTCTTTCGAAGGCAGCAATTTGCCGTATCCGTCTATAGTATATTGAACCTCAATATTCAGCATTAATAAAATAATCAAGATCAGCGCTGCAGCAATAAAGTATATTTTTATCTTATTCAATCTCAAACCACAACAATTAGAAGTAAAATCAAAAAGTAAATTTATGAGTTTATTTGATTATCCCAAATTTGTCATCCCGACAGCTGTCGGGATGACAAATCGACTAATATTT
>JAENZU010000278.1 GCA_016841125.1 Melioribacter sp.
TTTAGGCTTATAATCCAATTCTAATGCTCTAACAATTAAAAACTTGGCTCCAATTAAATTTTCGTCTTTTCGTGTTGACCAGACTGTGCCGATCACTTTTCCTAATACCAATTTTTCCTCATAAATTTTGTGGATGAATAAGTTTCAATCCGCTTTTTTGGTATCTCGTTTTATTCAATGTTAATACAGACAGCTTATTTATTTTAGCCGCCGAACAAATCATTGCATCTCTTACCGAATCAACTTTCCCGGTAAATTCCGATATACTTAAACTGTATCTCGCGTGCAATCCTAAAACTTTTAAAGAACGTAAAAGCATGTCTGCTTCTTTTCGCTGATCACCAACTGCAAAGAATAATTCCGATGCATTTATTACTGTTGTGAAACAGATGTGCGAACTCATCGCCTTTTCTAGAATCGAAAGTTCATCCTTGTCATTTATCAGATGATCAACAAGTATATCAGTATCAATCAGAAGATCCATTAATAACTGATATTTGTTAATTTATTTTTGAGTGTTTCCGATTTAATTGAACCTTTTGAATTTAGAAATTCTAAAACAACGGATTCCGGTAATCCTTGTTTTTCTTTTATTGTTTCAAATAATTCGGAATCAAAATTCAAAGAACGTGCTGCTTTTTTAGACAATCCGAAAATTTTAATTGTTACTTTTTCGAACCCAACTTGCTTCAATTTTCTAAACTCTTCCTGCGAATAATGAATATTCCCATCTTCATCAATTTCAGTTTCAAACTGAAGTATTTCCGATTGAATATCGTTTTTATTCATTTAAAAAACTAATTCCGTTCAACGTATTGTTCAGTTTAAAGAAATGAGCAATAGTCTGCGCTGCATCGGAAAAAGTCTCTCTTGTTCCTAAATTTCTAGATTGCTTATTTTTTCTATAAAACAGCAGAGGAACATATTCTCGGCTGTGATCTGTAGATTTAGAAGTCGGGTCGTTTCCATGATCGGATGTAATTAATAACGCATCGGATTCATCAATTGTTTCCAAAATTCCGGGTAAAAAGGAATCAACATCTTCGAGTGCTTTCGCAAAACCTTCGGGATCGTTACGGTGCCCGTAGTAAACATCGAAATCAACCAAATTAGCCATTATAAAACTATTTTTGGAATTTTTAGAATATTCGATAATTTTATCAATTCCTTCATTATTCGATTTTGTTTTTTCTCTTATCTTTATTCCTTTATAATTGAAAAGATCATTTATTTTGCCGATCGCAATCGTATCAATTCCATTTTTCAGAGCAACATCCAAAATTGTATCGCCGAAGGGATCTAACGAAAAATCTTTTCTGTTGGTTGTTCTTGTGTAACTTCCGCTTACGCCTACAAACGGCCGGGCAATAATTCTTCCAACAGCGTTCTCGCCGGTCATCACTTCATTTCTGGTAATTTCACAAATTTCGTAAAGCTTTTCAATCGGGATTACTTCTTCATGTGCTGCAATTTGAAAAACTGAATCGCCGGAAGTGTAAACAATCGGGAATCCGGTTTTGACATGTTGGTCACCCAGTTCTTTTATTATTTCGGTACCGGATGCAGGTTTATTTCCGAGTATTCCTTTTTGTCCGGTCTTTGATAGAAATTTATCAACGATCTCTTTAGGAAATCCCGCCGGATAAAGTGGAAATTTAAAATCGATAAATAATCCGCCGATTTCCCAATGACCTGTAGTTGAATCTTTACCGATCGATTTTTCTTTCATTTTGCCAAAAGAGGCAGATGGTTGTTCAACCGGATTAACACCTTTAATTGGAATAATATTTCCCAAACCTAGTTTTTCAAAGTTCGGTAGGTTCAAACCTCCCACACGCTCAGCCATATTAGCAAGGGTGTTGCTGGAAATATCTCCATAATCCGCTGCATCGGGCAATTCACCCACACCAACGCCGTCCAATATTATTGTAACGAAATTATTCAAACATTAACCTAATTGATACTTTTAACAGTGTTGCCGCCCTTTTCCAATGCTTTTTGCAAAGCCAAATCGGCATTTTTGATTATCTCCTCAGTATCAACGCTTCCGCTTGAAGAAGCAACGCCTATCGATACCGTGAAGGTTGTCTGCTTTAACACAACCGATATTGGTTTCCTGGCAATTTTAATTCGAAGTTTTTCCGCCCACAAAAAAACATCTTTTGTTGATGCATTGAAAAAATAAACTGCGAACAATTTATCGCTCAATCTGCCTACGATACTTAAAGGAGTAAGATCTTCTTTAATACTCGATGAAATTGTTGCTAAAATTTTCGGGAACGGATCCCCTTCAAAAAGACTGTCCTGCTCTAAAAATTCATCAATTTGAATTAGTGCAACAGCACTGGAAACTTTAAGCTCAACTGCTTTTAAAAGGTCGGAACTCATTCTTTCAATGAACGATTGATAATTCAAAGTCTTGGTCTCAATATCAAGAGCCAGCAGACTTTTAAGCATATGTGTAGTTGAAAACGAATAGACTAAAAATGAAAAAATCTTTACCGCATTTTTTACAAACTGCACATCGGAATTTGTATAAAAACTTTTTTTCAAACTTTCGAAACAGAATACACCGTAATTCTCACCTTCGTAAATAAGAGGTACTGCGAAAAATGAACCGTCGAAACTAACATCTTCAGATTTTGAGAATCTTATATAATCTTGGACTGAAGTATCATCAATTTTTACCGGGACACCACTCAAAACTGATTTGCCGACAAGTGTATTATTTAATTCAACTTCCAGAAATTCTCCGGCATATTTAAGTGAGGTATTGTTCACAACCTTTGAGGTTTTAAATTTTTGAATTTCCGGATCGAAATAGACAAATGTAAATGCATCCCACTTTATTAAATTTCTAACTGAGTTTTCAATTGCGGTCCAAAGTTCTTCCTGAGTGTCAAATTTTTTATCGGTACTCAAAACTCCGAGTAAAGCCTTTAGACGCTGCTCCGATTGAGTCTCGACAAATTTTTCTTCAAACAGAGATATCATTATTGAAATTACTCTTACAAATCTTCCGAGCGAATAAATAGTTTCAATCCCAAATGCATCGGACATTTTGGAGTCGAGAGCCAAAACTCCGGCTAATTTATTTGAGTAAAAAAGCGGAACGCCTATAAAACTTTTAATCGCCTGAGGATTGTTGTAGTATCTAATTACATCAGATTCGGCATTAGAGGTAATATCTGTTAAAATTTCTGGTTCTTCCTTTTGAACGATTTTGCTCAATATATCATTTTCGATATCGAACTTTTGTTCGGTAATCTCATTCGAATTAGAAACATACTTTTCGAGAGTCAATCTCTTTTTATTACTATTGTACCAAAAGAAAATTGCCGTATGAGCCAAATATGCTTCTTTAATAACATTAAGCAGTTTTTCAAGCACAAACGAGAACTGCTCATCCTGCGTAATATCAGATGGAATTTCTTCATTGGCAATTTTTTCATAATTCTCTTTCAAATCGTAAGGTTTGAAAATACTGCCGCGCTGCGAAGTTGAAGATGGTGTGTAATTATCTTCAGTAATAACTTCAATTTTCTTTTGAGGTGAGATTATTTTAAATTCTTCGCCAAGATCAGTATCGTATGGAGTTTCGGAAGCATCCTCGCCGGTTTGATATTTTTCTTCGGGTTCGGGTGAATCGTACTTTTCATCGGGGCGCATTGAATCCCGCAAAAAGATGATAAACCCAACGTAGACAACCAAAATAATTGATGTTATCAAACGTAGAGTAAAATCTTCCGTAAAAAATGGAATTGCGACCAAAATGGGCACAATAATAAAGATCAAAAACCGTTTTCTATTTCGATTACCCATCAATAATTGGTTTGAATAAAATTTGAGTGTTGATCCTTTTTCGATAAAGCGAAAGAAAGTAATTGTTATTTAGTTAATAATCAAGTTTGTAACATAATAAATTTTTATCTCAAAATCATTATGTGAAAATTGAAGATAAAAGTCTAACTGCTTCTTTTTTGCCGGTTCCTTTTACTGAAGAAAATGTAAAAAGATTGTCTCCAAGTGATAATTCCGGGAAAACCTCCATTGCGGTTTTTTTAGATTTTGCCGTTTCAGATTGCTTTAATTTATCAATCTTGGATAAAATAATTATGTAAGGTATTTCAAGTTCACGCAGATATTTGTTTAGAAGGACATCCAGTTCCATCGGTCCCACCCTGCTGTCTATAAAATGAATTGCATAACTGATAGATTTGCTTTCTTTGAGAAATTCATCAATCAACTTTAACCATTTGGCTCGTTCAGTTTTTGAAACTTTTGCATAACCGAATCCGGGAAGATCTACCATGTAAAATTTGTCTTCCACTAAATAATAATTCAAAGAACGCGTTTTTCCCGGAGACGAGCTTGTTTTAGCCAAGTTTTTTTTATTGAAAATAGTATTGATAAAAGAAGATTTCCCCACATTCGATCTTCCGCAAAGTATAACTTCAGGAAGCCTCAGTTTGGGCAAATACTTTATATTTACAACAGATTTAATGAACTTGATATTTTTCATTTTAAATAAAAAAAGAGCAACCTCTGAGGATTGCTCTTAAAATTGTTTATAGAAAAAGAAATTATTTCTTTTCTTCTTTGTTATCTTTTTTCTCTTCTGCTTTAGGTGCTTCAGCTTTAGGCTCTTTTTTAACTTCAGTTTTTGGTTCATCCTTAACTTCAGCTTTTGGTTCTTCTGCAGCAGGCTCTTCCTTAACTTCGGCTTTTACTTCCTCAGTAGATTCTTCTTTCTTTTCCTCAACAGCTTCCTCAACATCATCAACTTTTTCTTCAACAACTTCGGCATCCTGAATATCTTCTTCTTTTATTTCTTCCTTAGGAGCTTCAACTTCTTTATCTACTTTCGGAGTAGTCTTCTTAGCTTTTTTTGTCTTCTTCGGAGGAGCTGCAACTTTGTTATAATCAACTAATTCGATAATCGCCATTTCGGCAGCATCACCTGCTCGACTTCCAAGTTTTACAATGCGGGTATAACCACCGGGACGTTCACCAATTTTCTCAATTATTTCGTTAAAAAGATTATTTACCGCATCTTTATCTTTGATTTGTCTTCCGACGTATCTGCGAGCATGGACCGAATTTTCTTTCGCTTTTGTGATCAAAGGTTCAACAAAGGAGCGTGCTGCTTTCGCTTTAGTAACAGTAGTAGTTATCTTTTTATGTTTCAACAAAGCTGTAGAAAGCGCTCTTAAAGTTGCTAATCTATGACTTGCAGTTCTACTTAAATTTTTACCTTTTACTCGATGTCTCATGATCCTACCTATTTAAGAGTATTAGTTTGTTTCTGTTGGTTCTTTAATATATTTATCGACGTCCATACCAAATTCCAAACCGTAATTGTCAACAATTTCAATTAATTCGGCTAAAGACTTCCGTCCAAAATTTCTGAATTTCAGCATTTCGTTTTCATCTCTTCTTAC
>JAENZU010000279.1 GCA_016841125.1 Melioribacter sp.
TATCGCTCACTGCTCGTTTAAAATTCTTAAAGTTAAATTTCATTACCGCGGAATCAACATTTGGTTTGGGGTAAAAATTATTTCTTCCAACAAAAAAGCAAATTTCCGGTTCGGTAAAATAATTGATCAAAATGTTTACACCTGCGTATTCTTTGCCGCCGGGTTTAGCTGAGAATCTTTGTGCTGCTTCCTTTTGAACCATTAATACAGCGGTTTCCAATTGTTGTGCGCTGCTTAGAATTTTGTAAACAATAGGTGTTGTTATATTATAAGGGATATTCCCGATCAATTTAATTTTTTTACTTTTACTGATTATCTTCAAATCAACATCTAAAAAATCTGCTTGCATAATTTTTAGTTCTGGAAAATTTAGGCGTAAATATTCGCAATTGTTTTTATCCAATTCAATCACCATTAAATTAATATCTTCCTTTAACAGTTCGGAAGTTAAGGCCCCTTTACCCGGTCCAATTTCTACTATCAAATCGTTCGGCTGCGGATCTAACTCATTAATTATTTTTAAAATGATATTCTTATCGCGCAGATAATTTTGTCCGTATCTTTTGAGCGCTTTATCCATCGAAGTCTTAAAATATTTTTTTTAAAAAATAACCAGATAATATTGGCATTCAAAGTTTGCAAATAAAAAAGTTTTGATTTTTACAGAGGTATTCTTATTCTTAAAATCGTTGAAAATATAATTTAGGTTAAAAAGTGAAAAAAGAATTTTTAATATCGGTCGATCTAGGGGGTACTAATATATTGAGTGCTCTGATCAACAATAAAAATGAAATAGTTTACCGAGATAAACAGCCCACAACTATAAGTAAAGGTGCTGAACACATTGTTGAGAGTATTTCAGAATCGATCAATAAAATATTGGAAGGTAATAAATTAGAGCAGTCCCAAATAAGTGCAGTTTGTTTAGGAGTTCCGGGTACGGTCAATCCGCATACAGGTTTAATAAGCGTTGCTCCAAATCTTAATATTGTTGAATTCAATATAAAAGAATCATTAGCACAATATTTTGATATCCCAGTATTAATTGAAAATGACGTTAACATTGCAGGTTTGGGGATAAAACATTTTGAATTGAAAGATGAAGTTAAAAATGCACTCGTTGTATTTGTAGGTACCGGAATAGGGGGTTCGTTATTTTTTAACGGAAATCTATACAGGGGGTCATCTTATTTTGCCGGAGAAATTGGGCACATGCGCGTTGATAAAAAAGGCATGCTGGCATCAGGAAAATCCAAAACATTCGAGAACATCGCTAGCAGAACCGGAATAGTCGAAGCAATTGAAGCAGATATCCGGAGCGGTAAAAAATCGGAGCTTGCGGAAAGTGTACTCAAAAAGAAAAGAATAAAAAGTAAAGCAATTTCTAAAGCGATTGAAAATAAAGATAAAGTTGTTGTGAAGCATATCAATAAAGGCTGTGAGGTAATTGGAACTGTATTAGGAAGCATCACGACCTTACTCAATATCGACACGATAGTACTCGGCGGTGGTTTACTGGAGGCATCAGGAGATTACATGCTTCCGAAAATTGAGAAGGCATTTAGAAAAAGTGTGCTTCAGGCGCCGGGGGAAATTGCAAAATTAGTTGTAACTAAATTGGGTGATGACGCACCTCTTTATGGCGGGATTGCTTTAGCGGATGAATTTTTAGTTTAATTCTTCGTTCAATCGTACTTCAATTTCTTCAAGTTGTTCGGTTATGTCGGTCCATTTATTATATAAGTTTTCTAATTTAGATTTTACCGATTCATATTCATGTTTTTTATCTTTTGCCAGTTTCGGTACCGAATAGACTGAAGAATCAGCAAGTTCTTTTTCTAGAATTTCCTTTAGTTCTTCATCTTTGGTAATAGCAGCCTCAATTCTTTCGAGTTCGCTCTTTAGGTTTTTTGTCTCTTTATGTTTTTTCTGCCTCAATTCTGCTTCTATTCGTTTCTGTTCTTTTCTATTTAAAGTTTCTTTTTCTTTCACATTACTTTTATTTGCAGAACTTTCCGATTCTTCCAACTCTGATTTTTTAAGAAAATAATAATCGATGCCGCCGAAATATAACTGCTTCTTATTATCTCTTATCTCAAATACTTTGTTCGCAATTGGTTTAATGAAATCGACATCGTGTGAGACGATTACAAGTGTACCGTCAAAATCCAGCAATGCCTTTTGCAGAATCGATTTTGAAGCAATGTCCAAATGGTTAGTGGGCTCATCCAAAATAATTAGGTTTGCTTTTGTTAAGAGAATTTTTGAAAGCGCCACCCTGCTTTTCTCTCCGCCGGACAATACTTTTACTTTTTTAAAAACATCATCGTCGGTGAAAAGAAAAGAACCAAGAATTGTTCTCAATTGCCCGATAGTAGCATCGGGCGCAATTTCAGCCACGGTATCAATTACATCTTTATCTAAATTTAGATCTTCGGCAACTTCCTGAGCATAGTAGGAAACAAAAGTATTGTAGCCGAATTCAATATTCCCTGAAGTAGGCTTCAACCTCTGTGCGATAATTTTGGCAAGCGTAGTTTTGCCGGCACCATTTGGTCCGAGAAAAGCAATTTTATCACCCCGCTCGAGTTCGAGATCCAGTTTATCAAACACAAATTTCTCACCGTAGGACTTTGCTAAATTTTCTATCTTTACAGGCACCGCACCGCTCCTCGGGGGATCGGGTAATCGTATTCTAATCTCGCTCTCACTATCAGGAAGTTCAATCATATCAAGCTTTTCTATCTGTTTGATTCTGCTCTGAACCTGTCTGGCTTTTGTGGATTTGTATCTGAATCTCTCTATAAATCTTTGAGTGTCTTTTATTTTTCTCTGCTGATTTTCATATTGTGCCCTCAATTGCTCATCTCTTTCTTTTTTGAAATTGAGATAAGCGTCATAGTTTCCGTTATAAAAAGTAACTTTGGTGTTAAAAATTTCCAAAGTTTTATTCGTGATCTGATTGACAAAAAACTTATCGTGTGAAACTAGAAGTATTGAACCTTTGAAGGATTTCAAAAAATCAATTAGCCATTGTAGCGAATCGATATCAAGATGATTAGTAGGTTCATCGAGTAAAATAAGATCGTTATCCGAGAGAAGTATTTTCGCGAGTTGAATACGCATCTGCCATCCGCCCGAAAATTCGGTCGTCGCCCGGTTAAAATCTGACTCTTTAAATCCTAAGCCCATTAAAGTTTTTTCAATCTTCGAGTTTAATGAGTAAAAATCCAGCTCTTCTTTTCTATGATTGAGTTCTCCCAAATCCAATAATATTTTTTCTCTCTCATCTTCATCTTCCGCTGCATCGAGCATTGTATGAAGTTTATCATCCTGCTTTTCTATTTCGGATATAACCGGTATAGATGAACGGACCTCCTCAAACAAAAGTTTACCTTTAAGTTCAGCAAATTCTTGCTGTAGATATCCGATCTTAATATTTTTCGGTTTTTGAACAATACCTTCTTCAGGCTGTTCAATCCCGTATAGAATTTTTAATAGTGTAGTTTTACCCGTACCATTGGCGCCGACCAAGGAAATTTTATCTTCCCTATTAATCTTTAAATTTACATTTTCGAAAAGATACTCACCGCCGAATTGCATGGAGAGATTTAATAGATCTATCATTTACATCATATAATAATTAGAAATTGACTTGCTGAAAATATGTGAGTAAGGATAAAAAGTAAAGCACTATTTACGCATCACGGCAATCTTACCCGAAGCTACATTATTCGCTTCTTCATCGTAGGCAACAATAATATAGATACCGCTTGGTACAAGTTTGCCTTCCATATCTGTTCCGTCCCACTGAGCAAGTTTACCTCCCGGGGAGGGGAATTCATTAATTAATTTACCGGAAATTGAAAGTATCTTTATTTGTGAGTTCCTAATTAATCCTTCGATGGTAATTAGAATATTAGAACCTTTATCAAGTACTAAGGGATTGGGATAAATAAAAAGTTCGTCGAAACTTTCCTGCGGCTGAACCGCTGATGTAGTTAAGGAAGTTACACCGAAATCCGTGCCGACGTAAGCAATACCGTTCTGATCATCAAATGCAATGCTCTTAATTTCATCCGAGGGGAGGGGACTGTTTTTGCTATCGTATTGGTTGACCAGAAAACTGCCGTCGGAAGACATCACAAATACGCCTTGCTGCGTACCGACCCACTTTTGATTCAATGGATCAACCGCGATTGATGTTATACTTTGCTGTCTCAATCCGAATACCGTGGTAATCCTAGATTTTGGCTGAGCTGGATTAGAAATAATACTCATACCTAAACTTGTGCCTACCCATAATTCTCCGCGCAGATCAAGCACCAGTGCCGTTATAGATTCGTTGGATAAGCCGTCACTAGTTTTTATAACGCCCCAGTCATCATCAGCTAAATCATCTAATGTTTTATTTTCATTAAAATAATAAAGACCAGGTCCGTTGCTCGAAGAATTGGTAACTGCAAACCATTTTGTATTGTATTGATCAACAATGAGATGCTCTGCCAAAACAATATCAGACCGGAGAGGAGAGCCAATTTCAAAGTGATGCCATGTGCTGTCTTTTGTCAATACACTGATTGGCTGTTTTGCAGCAGATTCAAAATTTAATACCCATTTATTTCCCGAGGCATCATCAACTACGTTATAAATAACCAAAAAGTTATTGTTATCAACAATGCCGGTTAAATTTGTATTGGCGGTATTGAATGTTTTAAACTCGCCATTTTTGAAAATGGTAAAACCATCACCCCAATTACAAAGGTACATTGAGCCATCTGATCCGCTGTTTATTGAGTGAAATCCATTTATAGTAATTTGCGGTACATTTCCGCTATTATAAGTAGTCCATTCATTACCGTTAAAAACATTTACGCCGCCTATGTCTCCAACCCGACCGCTTCCTGTCCATAGATTACCGTTTGGTCCAACTTCCATAGCAAAAATGGTGTTGAAGCTGGGACCATTTGATCGTATCTCAACTGAATTATCCGGGTTGATAAACTCGGTAATTCCTTTATTTGTTGAAAGATAAATCTTATTGTTGAAAATTTTTACAGCGCTGAAGATTTGCCCAGCGTCTGCGAAATAATTTGAGTTAACGTTATTAACCACTTTCTGAAGATTGTTAGTTAGCACAACAAAAATGGTGTCATTATAAATTTGAAAATCTTTAATTAAAAAACCTTGGTAGAGATAAGGCTGCCACACATTTCCATTCAATTGATATAACCCATCATCTGTTGAAAGCATGATGGTGCCATTGAATCTTTTTACTTTTAAAACTTCATCATTTGTATACGGAATTGTGTTCCAACTTTCCGGCGCGGTTAAATTCAGTGCGTTG
>JAENZU010000280.1 GCA_016841125.1 Melioribacter sp.
TATAAATTATCTTGATAAGAAAATTTTCCCACTATTCGTAAAAGCTGCATCAAAAAATACTTTTATAGAAATTAAGATCGAGGGATATACTGACCCCCGAAGAATAATTCCGAATTATTATTATGAAGAAAATATCTCTCACGAAAACAAAAATGTTACTTCTGCTACCGAGAAAACAATTTCGGTTAGAAAGCTTGATCCGATGAACAACCAGACACTTTCAATACTTAGAGCATACTATACAATGCAATATCTTAAAGATAGAATGAAAGAACTGCCGATTTACACTCAGCTAAAAAATGAAGGTAGAATAGTGTTTATTTTGGACGGCAAAGGTGTCGCGCCGGGAGCTTCGAGGGATAGACCTACAGATTTTCCGGCTAACCGGCATGTGCGAATTTTTGTCAGTCAGAGACGGACAAATTAACCCCAATTTAAGAGGACTCAGCGAGTCCTCTTTTTTTTATAGCACTATTTTAGACCTTCATCAATTAAGAAAAATAAAATTTCATTTTGTTCAAGTTCTTGCATTTCAGTATGATTAAAAATAACTTTGAAGTTTACTTTTTAAAGCAGTCAATTGGATAAAAACTTAGAAAAAAATATTGCAGTAAACCGTAAAGCCCGGCACGATTATTTTATTGTTCAAACGTACGAAGCCGGAATTTCACTTGTTGGAACAGAGGTAAAGGCACTCCGTCAAAATAAAATTAATCTTTCGGATGCGCATGGGCTAATAGTTGATGGCGAAGTTTGGCTAATAAGTCTGCATATCGGCTTTTATGATCACGGGAATATTAACAATCACGATCCTTTACGCAAAAGGAAACTTTTACTAAAGAAGAGTGAAATCCGAAAATTAACTAAAGCTGTGCATGAAAAAGGCAATACACTTATACCGCTGCGCCTCTATTTTTTAAAAGGGAAAGTCAAAGTTGAACTGGCAATTGCCAAAGGCAAAAAAATCTACGACAAGCGGGAAGATATAACTAAAAAGGATATGAATCGGGATTTAGACAGAAAATTGAGAATTAAATAAGTATTGGAGATAGTAAATTGAGTAAAGCTATTGTATTTCCCTCTCTAAACGAACAGATGGATATAATTAAAAGAGGTTCGGTTGAAATTATTCCTGAGGAAGAATTAGAAAATAAAATTCGAAAATCATTAAAAGAAAATAAACCACTTAATATTAAGCTAGGTTGTGATCCCACCAGACCGGATCTGCACCTAGGTCACTCAGTTGTACTTAGAAAACTTGCGCAATTTCAATCACTCGGGCACCAAGCTGTTTTAATTATTGGTGATTTTACAGGAATGATAGGTGATCCCTCGGGTCGCAATTCAACACGCCCCCCTCTTACATTTGAAGAAAGCCGCCAAAATGCGCAATCCTATATTGAGCAGGCTTCAAAAATTTTAGATAAAGATAAAACTAAAATCGTCTATAATTCGGATTGGCTCGGTAAAATGAATTTTGAGGAAGTCATTAAATTAGCTTCAAAATATACTGTTGCCAGAATGCTCGAACGGGATGACTTTACAAAAAGATTCAAAGGAGGCATACCAATTAGTATGCACGAAATTTTGTATCCTCTGGCTCAAGCAATGGACTCCGTTGCGATTGAAAGTGATGTTGAACTTGGCGGAACTGATCAGAAATTCAATCTGCTCGTCGGGCGTGATATTCAGCGTGAACACGGAATGGAGCCTCAGGTAATATTGACTATGCCTCTATTGGTCGGCACGGATGGTGTTGAAAAAATGAGCAAGTCTTATGACAACTACATTGGCATAAGCGACGACCCTAAAGATATTTACGGTAAAACCTTATCGATTCCCGATGATCTGATTTATAAATATTATGAATTGACAACAGACATTCCGATTGATGAATTGCAAAAAGTAAAAAATTTGCTTGAAGATAAATCTAATAATCCACGGGATATTAAAAGAACACTTGCGAAAAAGCTTGTTGAGATGTATTATAATAAAGATAAAGCAGAATTAGCCGAAAAGGAATTTGATAAGATTTTCATCAATAAAGGAATTCCGGAAAATATTGAAATTTATAAAGTTGAAAATGATCAAGAAATAAGTATTATTGAGTTAATGGTTGAAATCGGTTTTGCCTCGAGTAATGCCGAAGCCCGCAGACTTATACAGCAGGGTGGAGTATCTATCGATGGCAATAAAATTCAAGATATTAAAGAGACTATTGCTGTATCAAATGAAATGGTACTTAAAGTAGGCAAAAGAAAATTCATGAAACTTACTTACAAATAATTATAAGGAGTAAAAAATTGTACGTTCCTACAAAAATATTTTTTACTAAGGGTGTCGGCAGGCACAAAGAATACCTGGCTTCTTTTGAATTAGCCTTGAGAGACGCAAAAATTGAAAAGTTCAATTTAGTAACCGTAAGCAGTATCTATCCGGTCGGATGTAAAAAAATAACTGTTGATAAAGGACTGGAAGAATTAAAACCGGGTCAAATAGTTCACTGTGTGATGGCAAGAAACTCAACAAATGAACCTAACAGACTAATCGCTTCATCTATTGGTGTTGCATTGCCGGCGGATAAAGATATGTACGGTTATCTATCTGAACATCATCCATACGGTCAAACAGAAAAAGTATCCGGTGACTATGCCGAAGATCTCGCAGCCTCAATGCTCGCAACCACTTTAGGAGTTGATTTCAACCCTGATGAAGCCTGGAATGAAAAAGAACAAGTATTCAAAATGTCCGGGAAAATTGTAAATACACTTAACTTCACACAATCTGCACGCGGCGATAAGAATGGATTATGGACTACCGTGCTTTCAGCAGCGATATTGTTAGCCTAATTTATGGATAGTAATCACTTTGCATTTTGGCTGATATTTGTTGCTGTAGTATCTGTTATGTTTTATATCGATCTTTATAAAACAGACCACAGACACGGCAGTATCGGAATTAAAGGAAGTCTTATATGGAGCGGCATCTGGATCGGTGCCGCCCTGTTGTTCAATTTGCTGATATTCTTCTATCTTGAAGACGGCAGGCAAAAAGCGCTGGAGTTTTTAGCGGGCTACTTGATTGAAAAGTCTCTATCAATCGACAATTTATTTGTCTTTATAATGATCTTCAATGTAATGTCGGTTAAGGATGAACACCAGCCTCACGTATTGAAATGGGGGATACTCAGCGCTATAGTTATGAGAATTATTTTCATCCTTGTTGGTGTTGCGGTTATACATTTATTTCATCCTATAATTTATGTCTTCGGCTTGTTGTTATTTTACGCGGCATGGAAAATGGCTTTCGGTAAAGAGGAATCAATCAATCTTGATACAAATCCAATAATTAAATTTGTATCAAAACATTTTCCAATAATGACCGTCTATTCCGGAAAGAAATTTTTTGTAAAGAAAGACGGCAGAATTTTTGTCACGTCAATATTTATAACTTTTCTTTTGGTTGAATCCGCAGACCTGGTTTTCGCAGTTGATTCAATTCCTGCAGTAATTGCAATCACCAAAGATCCATTCATAATTATCACTTCAAATATTTTTGCAATTTTGGGGCTTCGCGCTCTCTATTTTGCATTGGCGGGAATTGTTAAAATATTCATTTACTTAAAATATGGTGTTGCGGTCATTTTGGCTTACGTCGGCATTAAAATGATGATCTCCGACATCTACACTATCCCTACCTTGGTATCATTGATTTTTATAACATTGAGCATTGTGGTATCTGTTTTATTATCCCTTATGTTTAAGAAAAAACCCCCTATTGAACATCCCGAAAACATGGACTAAAACCGCAGCTGTCATCCCGAAAATCATCGGTTCAATTTCAGATAAAAATTCGAAGTCTGAAAAATACGGACGAAGCACCAACCATAAAATACTAACCGAAATTCCGGTAATCATTTCTACCGCAGCAAATTTTGAAGAGACCCTTAATTTTTCGTAATAAGCACCGGCAATTAAGATTATTATACCCGGAATACAAATAGTACCTATAGTGTACCAGAGTTGAATAACCGAATCAATAAATCCTGCTAGTAGAATGGAAATAAGTGACGCAGCAGCCAATCCATAGCGGGTATATTTAATTTGTGAATTCTCGTTCCGGTTTACTTTCTTAATTTTATAAATAAAATCACGCCCGAATGTTGTAGCGCTTAAAAATAAAAAACTATTTAACGTAGATAGAATTGTTGCAAAGAGAGCTGCGTAAAACAATCCTTTGTATCCTTCTCCCAAAATCATCTCGGCGTACATCGGGAAAGCCATTACCGGGTTCTCTAAGTTCGGTAAGGCTGCACGGGCGAAAAGCCCGGTTGAAGTGGTTAAAAAATCGAATAAAGCCCATAAAAAAATTGATATTACAATTCCCCATTTGGCAACACTTTTACTTTTAGCAGCATAACACCTTTGATGGAATCCCGGATCTGTAAAGGTCCATAACGCAATCAGAAACCAGACAATAATAAAAGTTAATGACGTACCCCCGGTAATGTCAAGATGACTTCCTGGCAGA
This sequence comes from Melioribacter sp., assembly GCA_016841125.1. Taxonomy (GTDB): domain Bacteria; phylum Bacteroidota; class Ignavibacteria; order Ignavibacteriales; family Melioribacteraceae; genus JAENZU01. The sequence continues at coordinate 4,531 of JAENZU010000280.1, forward strand.
TTAGATTTGAGAAAATTGAGACTACCGAAACTATCGATCGAAAAGTAGATGATTACCGCGAATCCTAAAAACATCACAAAAAATTCAACCGCGTCTGTAAATAAATCGGAACGATAGCCGCCGAAGAATAAATATGAAGCTGAAAGAAAAATTGCAATGAACAATGATATAAAAATGTTCAAATCAAAAATCATCGAAATTAAATTGCCCATCATCAGCAAATATGGGGCTGGAGAAACTAAAATAAATATGATAAGAGCAGAAAGCATTCCAACATTTCTGCCGTAAGATTCTTCAAGTTTATCGGGAATTGTAAACAAATTTGATTCGCGAATTTTACCTGCAAATAAAAACGCAAAAATTAAAGCAAAAATATAGTAAGGTAAGCCCTGAGTAAACCAACTCACTAAGCCGTATCTATAGGTGAATTCGCCTACACCTAAAATTCCGCCGTACCAGGTAGCAACGTTTGTAAGTATAAAAAGAAATAGCCCGACTGATCTGCCTGATAATAAATATTCTTCCGCATTGCTGTTTTTTCTGTGCGACATGAATCCTGCGGCAAGCACCAGCAGAAAGAACGCGGAAATAATTATTATATCAATCGGAGAGAAAGAAATCATTTTTCTTCAGCATTGAAAATTCTCTAATAATAAAAACTCTTCCATTTTCAATTTCTATTGAAATCTTACTCCCCTCTGCAACATTACTTGTACTTTCTCTTTTACCGAAAGGCAAAGATTCTCTTTTCAGAGGATACTTCAACCCGTGT
>JAENZU010000281.1 GCA_016841125.1 Melioribacter sp.
AGTTTGGAAATTATTGTTTAGCCAACTTTGCTGTCTTGATGCTTCAAGTGATGACATAGAGATCATAAAATCGAAATTAAAATGTGTGTTTTGTGGAATACTTTTAAAAACACCGGTAACCTTATAATCACTTTTGTTATTTAATGTTAATGTTTTTCCAATTGGGTTTTCATTATTAAAATATTTTGCTGCAGTATTTTCACTTATAATTATTGAGCTTGGTTCTACAAGGGCGGTTTGCGGATTTCCATTAATCAAATTAAGTGCAAAGAAATCAATTACTGAGTTATCCGCATAGCAAATTCTATTTTCATCAAAACTTATATTATTGTATTTAACAATTTTATTACCTGATATTCTAAAGCGTGCAGTTTTTTTAATTTCAGGAATCTCAGCCAAAGAAGCTTGTGCCAAAGCTGGTGACACTACAGCAAGGTTATATTCCTCATTACCCATCTTAAATTCAGCTGTAACCCTATACATGTTTTCCGATTCGGGGTAATAGTTGTCGTAACTCAGTTCATTCTGGACAAATAGAGCTAACAAAATTGTACTTGTAATACCAAGTGCTAGCCCTACTATATTTATAATAGAATATACCTTATGTCTTAAAAGATTTCTATACGCGATTTTTATATAATTTTTAAACATTTATTATTCCTCAATCCAACCATCATTTAGGTTAATTATTCTATTTCCGTAGTTCGCATTTTCTTTAGAGTGAGTAACTTGAATTATTGTTGTGCCTTGTTGGTTTAATTTTTTCAGCAGCTTCATAATTTCTTCACCTTGATCAGAGTGAAGATTGCCGGTCGGCTCATCCGCTAAAATTAGTTTTGGTTCTGCAATTACTGCGCGTGCAACTGCTATCAATTGCTGTTGTCCGCCCGATAGTTGATTTGGGAAAAGATCTTTTTTGCCGACTATATTAAATCTATCTAATACATCTGCTACTTTTGCTTTTCTTTCTTTTGAATTCATCTTTTGGTAGAGCAGCGGAGTCTCTAAATTTTCATATACAGTCAGTTCATCGATCAAGTGATATTGCTGGAACACAAATCCAATATGTGATTTATGGAGTTCCGATAATTTCCGGTCGCTCATTTTATGAACCGGCTCATCGTAAAAATAATATTCACCGTTTGAGGGATTGTCAAGCATCCCCATAATGTAGAGCAGTGTTGATTTACCTGCGCCTGATGGTCCCATTATAGATACAAATTCACCTTCATTAATCTCAAAATTAATCTGCCGCAGTACATAAGTCTTAACAAATTTGTTGGTGTAGAATTTTTCGATGTTGGATAGTTTGATCATTTTTAATTGTCCAGTTTGTTAGTCAATTGAAAACAGCTGAGCGCATAGAGCAAAGCGTTTGAAGTTAAATTAAAGTGTCTTTTTGAAATTGGTAATCATTCTACACTCTTTATCTAATTTATCCAGAAGCTGATCTCTAACTTTATCATTTATTAGTTTTCGTTTATGAAGAATTATTAAAATGTTAGCATTTTCAAATGTTGATCTTCTAGCATAATTCAGAAAATTGTTGAAGTCTCTGTTTGATGTTGAACCGCTTCCTTCTGCAATATTATTTGTCATACTCATCGCAGCGCCTCGTAATTGTTCGGCAAATCGAAATAACTTTTTCTTTTCTAAAATATCCGCAATATCAAGCATTTCATCCGTTATCTCCATCGCAAACTGCCATATTGTTAAATCTTGAAATCTAAATTTCATTTTATCCTCTCAAACCTATTAACGCTCTGCTCTTTGCGCAGTGCGCTTAAACGTGAAATTCTTCCTTCATATTTTCCGTTACTACGTGACCGTCGAAGAGATGTATGATCCGGTTGCCGTATTCTGCGTATGTTGGGGAGTGAGTTACCATCAATATAGTTGTTCCTTGTTCGTTTAGTCCTGTAAGTAAATTCATAACCTCATCGCCGTGTGAAGAATCTAGATTTCCGGTAGGCTCATCTGCCAATATTATTTTAGGGTTACTAACAATGGCGCGTGCTACAGCAACTCTCTGCTGCTGCCCGCCCGAAAGCTGCTGAGGAAAGTGGCTTACCCTGTGCATTATCCCCATTCTTTCCAACACTTCATGAACCATCTTCTTTCGATCACTGGAAGAATACTTCAGATATAAAAGAGGCAGCTCAACATTTTCGAAAACTGTCAGTTCGTCGATTAGATTGAAACTTTGAAATACGAATCCGATATTCTCTTTCCGCAAGCTTGCTCGTCTGCGTTCATTGTATCCGGAAACTTCATGATCTAGAAAATAATATTTCCCGCCGCTTGGGTTGTCGAGTAAACCTAGAATATTAAGCAGAGTGGATTTACCGCATCCGGAAGGACCCATAATAGAAACAAACTCCCCCGGTTCAATTTGAATATTGACATTATTTAAAGCCGTTGTTTCAACATCCTCGGTTGTGTATAACTTCTGTAAGTTTTCTGTTTTAATCATTTTATTACTCAAAGTTAGTTTTAAAAATCGTTCTTAAAATGCTCCTGGTTTTGGGTTCCGAGTTTCGGGTTATGAGAATTAAACATATTAATCTTTTAACTTCTTACTTAAAGTTATCAGCATTTTTCTTGTTGAAATTACTTTTTCAATTAGTGTTGTGCTTTTATCGCCGCTGATATAATTCAAATCTTTGGCTAGTAATATTAGATACTCAAGCTCACTTGCCGAGCCTATGGAAATTTGGAGAAATCTATTAAAATCTTTATTTGAACCGCGAGAACTGCCCTCCGCAATATTAGTTGGAATAGAGATTGCAGCTCGCCTAATTTGACTAGTTAATCCATATAATTCGTCTTTGGGAAATGATTTTGTCATTTCATAAATATCCAGTACTAATTCATGCGCTATATTCCATACCGTCAGTTTTTTAAAATCCTGCATTATCACTCCAGTTAATTATATTTGCATACTTTCTTTTCACTCACAACTCACAACCCAAAACTCATAGCTCACTGCTACTTTAGTACTAACTTTTCTACCTCAACATAATTATCGTACGATGAGGTTACCACTTGTTCGCCGGGTTTCAATCCTTCTAAAACTTCAAAGGATTGTGTATTCTGGCGTCCAAGTCTGATGTTTCTTCTTTCGGCAAATTCGCCCGAAGGGTCGACTACAAAAATCCACTGTCCGCCGGTTGTTTGATAGAATCCCCCCCGGTCTACAAACACCGCTTCGGACAGTTCGCCTAATTCTAATTTTATATGTACTGTTTGACCGCGCCTGATTCCTTCAGGAACAATATCAACAAAAAGCATATCAACCTGAAACGTACCGCCGGTTACTTGCGGAAATACTGTTTTAACAACCATTCTATAATTTCTATTATTAAATGTAAATTCACCGTATTGACCTGGACTAACTCTTGCAATCCAATGTTCATCAATATTCGCGCGTACTTTAAAAGAATCAACTTTATCGATCTGACCAACATTTTCACCCGGGGCTATTGACTCACCAATCTCAGCATTCAACGCCGTTAACTGCCCGCTGATAGGCGCTTTTACAGTTAAATTTTCAAGCTGCTGTTTTGTTATCAGAAGATTTCCCTCAAGTGTTGTAACAGATTTTTCAAGCTGCTCAACTTGCTGTGATCTCATTAGTGAATCCTGCTTATACGTTTCCATAGTTAACGCTTTATGATTCACCAAATAATCGTAATCATCCTTTGAGTTGAGATATTCTATTTCTGATATCAATCCCTTTTCAAACATTTTTTTATTTGTTTCGTATAACCTTTTCTGTGAGTGGATATCTCTTTCGATCTGCAGCAGGCTTGCCTGAAGACTGAGTTTACTTTGCTGGAAGGATAATCTCGTGGAACGCAGATTATTTATCTGCTGGAAAACATTTGCTTCGTTATAAATTATGCTTAATCTGAGTTGGGCATTATCCAATAAAATTATCGGATCACCAACATTTAAAAAAGCTCCTTCTTCAACATATTTTTTTTGAACTTTACCGCCGTCGGATACATCAAGCTGAAAAGTTTCGATCGGCTGTACTGTTCCGGTTATCGGGGTAAATTCCTGGAAAGGACCTTTCTGCACCGTTGAGATTGTGATTCTCTCTTTATCAACATTTAATTTTTTTGATGAATCGCCGAAAATAAAATTATACATTACAAATAAAATAAACAGGGCAGATACCGTGTAAAGCGCTATCGTTTTTGGTTTAAATTTTTTCTGTTCAATTTTCCGATCCATGAAGTCCACTTATTTTAATTATAATATATTAGCCAAACATCGTGCCGTATTAATTGTTTTGTTTTCTATTAAATTTAGACTTTTCAAAACACAAACTGTTCGCTATCGTATAAAGGTGTACGAATTCGAACATTCTAAAAGAAAAAATGTTATTTTACGATCAGGTTTTTGCGGGAATGATTTTTGAAAATCATTTTTAAAATGGAGCAAATTTGACTGATAAGATTGGAAAAATTCTAATTGTTGATGACAACGAAGACGTTCTGCTGGCGGCAAAACTTTTATTAAAAAATCATTTTGCGGCAGTACACACCGAAAGCAATCCTAATGTACTTCCTAATCTACTTGGTAATGAAAGTTACGATGTGATACTTCTCGATATGAATTTCACAAAGGATATGACGAGCGGGCAGGAAGGCTTTTACTGGCTCAATCAAATTTTAAAAATTGATCCGAGTTCCGTGGTTATTTTAATAACATCATTCGGAGATGTTGACGTTGCCGTGCGGGCAATAAAAGAAGGGGCTACAGATTTTGTTTTGAAGCCATGGCAGAATGAAAAATTTATTGCCACTGTTTCATCCTCAGTAAAACTTAGCGAATCGAGAAAAGAGGTAAGCTACTTAAAATCACGGCAGCAGCAGCTTAGCAGTGATATCGATTTAAAATTTCACGATTTGATCGGCAAGTCCCAGCAAATACAAACTGTATTTTCACTCATCGAAAAAGTAGCGAAGACGGACGCTAACGTTTTGATAACGGGTGAAAACGGAACCGGGAAAGAATTAGTAGCACGAGCAATTCACAGACAGTCACACAGAAAAGACGAAGTTTTTATAAGTGTAGATCTCGGCGCAATCAGCCATTCTTTATTTGAAAGCGAGTTGTTCGGATATGTAAAAGGAGCTTTCACCGATGCCAAAGAAGATAGAGCAGGCAGATTCGAACTCGCTTCCAAAGGGACTTTGTTCTTAGATGAAATTTCAAACATTCCGATTTAACTTCAGGCAAAGTTACTTACTGC
>JAENZU010000282.1 GCA_016841125.1 Melioribacter sp.
CTTTATTGAATTTTGCTGAAAGGTGTGCATAAGCCAAAGCCATTCCAACTGAATTACCGAAACCTTGTCCTAATGGACCAGTGGTAGTTTCAACTCCTGGCGTCATCCCATATTCGGGATGACCGGGCGTTATACTTTTCCACTGTCTGAAATTTTTAATATCATCTAAACTTATTTCGTATCCGCACAAATGAAGTATGCTGTAAAGAAGCATTGATCCATGTCCCGCTGATAATATAAATCTATCCCTGTTAATCCAATTAGGATTTTTAGGATTGTGTTTCATAAATTTTGTGTAAAGCAAATATGCTATTGGGGCACATCCCATCGGCATTCCGGGATGACCCGAATTTGCTTTTTGAACAGCATCGGCTGCAAGAAATCTAATTGTATTAATAGCTTTATTTGTTTCACCATTCAATGGATTCATGAATTTCTCTTCTATTGTTTTACTTTTTTTTTTGAATTAAATCTATAACGAATTTTATACTTTTCAAAATTCGGTTTGTAAAAAATTAGTTAAATCAATTCTGATTACCCGCCCATATTTCTCCGTCAACAACAGGGGTCACACATATCAATGGTTTTTCGGGTATGCTGAACTTTGAAAAAATTGTTTCAAATAATTGAAAATGCATTCCCTGACTTTCGAGTTTTGCAAAATTTCGATATTTCATAAAGTTTCCGCGTTTATCTCTCGGAGCATCAAAATGGTATGAATTTTTAAAATCATCCTCCGCACGAAATTTTAGATATTCAATCTTATCTTCGTCGCTCCCCTCTCGCTCGTAACCTTTTACTTTAAATGATGTTACAATACCTTTTTCTATAACAAGGTAAATATTCAATATGGTTTCCGCCAACTTAAATTTCCTTTCTATTGGCAAGTGAGAAATACGAAATTGCAATTGCTAAAACAAAAGCAAGTTTGCATAAACCACTTTCCGCTGCATCAACAAATCCGGGCATAAACAGATACATAATTATTCCGGGTACAAAAGGAACATAATAACCGATCATCAATATACGCCAGAGTTTTTTCCTCATCCCAAATTTTGCGCGGGAATAGTAAACCGGAGTCAAAATTAAAGTAAGGAATACAGGCAGATAGTAAAATACTCCGTATAAATCACCAAGCGGATAACTGTATTCTGCGTAAAGAATTTCGCAAATGGTTAAATTGAATTGCGGTATAACGGTTGCGTAATAAACAGTAAAGAATATTGCCGGAAGGAATATTATCAAGAGCAGCTTATTCTTAATATCTGCAAAATTTAATACAAGCAATAAACCTAACGGCGGTAAATATGATATCACAACAAAAGCCAAATATATGAGTATGTGATTGTTCATCCCGAAAAAGCAGATAAGCGTTTCAAGCAGTTGATAACCAAAGAGCAATCCCACCATTCCAATTGCCATCCAGTTAACTTTTGTTTTTTCCGCAAATTTAAGAATGTTCAGGAACAATAGAAGTTCTAGTGATGCTATCAGTAATGAAATAATTCCGTTGTATGATTCCATCTTATAGTATAGGGGTTTTCATGCCGAATAAACTCAGAATGAAAACCCGTTTTCTCCGTAAAGTTTGAAAATGATTTTTACAAATAATAACTGATTATAATTTAGCGTGTGTCCCGTCACAGAAGGGTTTACTTCCGCTATGTTTACAGCCGCACCAAGCAAAGCTTTTCTCCTCAGAAACAACTTCCTTAACAGGTGTAAACTCGGTACCTTTGTGTGAACCATCGCAAAAGGGTTGATTACCTGACCGACCGCAGGCACACCAAAAATAATTGCCGGGCTTTACATTTACTATAAAGGGACCTTTCTTCGCTACTTTTGGTTCAGCCATTTTTTCCTCATTTATTATTTTATGAGTAAAAGTGATTATCCTTTTGGACCGATCATCTTTTCTGGTCTCACTTTTTCTTCAAATTCTTCTTTTGTCAATAATCCCAAAGCAACCGCAGCTTCTTCAAGTGTACTGTTTTCTTGATGAGCTTTTTTGGCAACCTTAGCTGCATTGTCGTATCCGATATGCGGATTGAGTGCAGTTACAAGCATCAAAGAATTTTTCAAATTTTTGGCAATGTTAACTTCGTTAGCCTCAATCCCAACAACACAATTATCTGTGAAACTTTCGCATGCGTCAGCAATCAGTCTGATTGATTGAAGTAGGTTGTAGATCATTACAGGTTTGAAAACATTCAATTCGAAGTTACCGCTGGCACCGCCGAAATTAACTGCAACATCGTTTCCGAAAACTTGCGCGCATACCATAGTCATTGCCTCCGGCTGTGTCGGGTTTACTTTGCCGGGCATTATTGACGAACCCGGTTCGTTTGCCGGAAGAGTTATTTCACCAATACCGCATCTCGGACCAGAGCCAAGCCATCTAATATCATTTGCAATTTTCATTAGAGAAGCTGCCAGAGTTTTCATTACCCCGCTGGCTTCAACAATTGCATCGTGCGCTGCTAGGGATTCAAACTTATTAGGTGCCGTTACAAAATCCAAGCCGGTAATCTCTGAAATATGCTTTGCAGATTTAACCGCAAAATCTTTGTGAGTATTTAAGCCTGTGCCTACAGCGGTTCCGCCAAGTGCTAATTCTTTTAGCCGCGGCAGGCAATTATTAATCCGGTCCAAACCGTAAGTCAACTGTTGAGTGTAACCGGAAAATTCCTGACCCAAAGTAAGAGGAACAGCATCCATTAAGTGAGTTCTGCCGATTTTGATGATATCATTGAACTCTTCAGATTTTGCTTGAAGTGCATCGCGCAGTTTTGTGATCATCGGAATTAGACGGCGATGAATTTCTTCAACCGCTGCAATGTGCATTCCGGTTGGGAATGTATCATTGGATGATTGAGCTTTGTTAACATCATCGTTTGGATGAATTGGTTTTTTGCTGCCGAGTTCGCCGCCAGCCATTTCAATAGCTCGATTGGCAATTACTTCATTGCTGTTCATATTGGTTTGAGTACCGCTGCCGGTTTGCCAGATCACAAGCGGAAAATGTTCATCAAGTTTACCTTCAATAACTTCATCCGCAGCTTTTACAATTAGGTCTGCCTTTTCTGCCGGAAGCATTCCAAGCTCTTTGTTTGTTAATGCTGCTGCTTTTTTCAAAACACCTAATGCACGTATTAATTCTCTCGGCATCTTTTCGTAGCCAATCTTAAAATTCATCAAGCTTCTTGCTGTCTGTGCGCCATAATACTTATCTGCAGGAACCTTTATTTCTCCCATAGTATCTGATTCAATTCTGTATTCCATATAGCCTCCAAATTTGAAAGGATTTTGAATCAAAATTAAGCTAATAGTCATTGAAATTCAATTGAAAGAAATGTAAAATTGATTAAATAAAAGATTCTCTGAAAATTGGGATCATTATTTTTTCGAAAAAAAAAGACACGCCGTAACGTGTCTTCAAAATTGAACCTTATTTAGAGATTATTCAGTCGGAATTTGTTTTTTATATTTTTCAACCCAGCCTTCAAAATCCAGCAAAGCAGGGTTCAATGATTTGGCAAGTGTAATATCCCTTGCGGAAAGAAACTCATCATTGTAGTCATGCTTAAATTGAAACATGTTTCCAAGATCATCAGCGCCCGGAAAATCAAAACCGCGGTACATATCAAAAGGGACCGGGAAGTAATTAACATCAGCTTCTAATGCCTTTCCAAGTTTGTCAGCCATTTCTTTTCCGGAAATAAATTCACCGGAAATGCCGACTCTTTTATTGATGAATTCGGTTCCCCGTTTGAAAATGCCGAATGCACACTTACCAATATCTTCAGCAGCAATTCCGGGGAGCTCTTTATCCCCCATCGGAAGTGCAAAAGTGAGTTTTCCGTCTTCACCTTTTTTTGGACCCATTCCGAAATGAATTAAATTATCCCAATAAAATGAAGTGAGTAAAAATGTTGTTGGCACATCATTATCGATGAAAAATTTATCGGACTCACCTTTCCCGTCGAAGTGAGGGACTTTATATTTTTCGCCAAGTGTCGGCATTGAATCATCTTCCAACGGAATCCATTTTCGGGTATCCTCTAAAGTTGACCAAACAACATGTTTTACACCTGTCTCCTTGGCGGCTTTTGCGACAGATTCTACCTGTTCCATTTCTTTTTCGGGAGAAAAGTGCTCCCAGAAAAATGTTACCGCATACACTCCATACGCACCTTTGAATGCAGAAACAAGTGATTCATGATTATCAATATCAACCTCAACTACTTCGGCGCCTCTTTGAGCAAGTGCTTTAGCCTTATCTGAATTTGTATTACGTGTTAAAGCCCTCAATTTAAATTCACCCGATTTGTCATTAAGAATTGAATCAGCTAATCCACCGCCCTGTGCGCCTGTAGCACCCAGCACAGCAATTATTTTATTTTCTGCCATGAGAAATTTCCTTCCTAAAATTATTTGATTTAGTTTAGTGTAATATTATAATAAGATATAATGTCGTGTAATTCAACATAAATTATTTTAACATTTAACTAAACACGTAATTTGAGAAAATGGTTTCACTCGATAGGGATGAAACTTTCTATTGACTCTATGATAAGATAAAAGAATGTGGCAATTTGAAATTCTTAATTCATCGAGAGAACATTTCAGCCAATATTTTTATTACATACTCTTCGATCTTCTTGTTTAATTTATCAACTTTTTTAATAAGCCTAATTTTATCAACGGTTCTGATTTGATCTAAAACTATTTGACCTTGTTTACCCTCAATTTTGCAGCCTATACGGGTTGGGTATTTTCTCAGCTTAGAAGTAATGGGTGCAACAATCAGAGTATTTATATTCCTGTTCATCTCATCGGGAGAGATTATTACACAAGGACGTGTTTTTTTTATTTCACTTCCGATTGTCGGATCAAGATTTACAAAGTACACTTCAAACCTTTTGTACTCCATTTACCATTCCCACTCGGTATTATCCCAGGATGATTGGTCGGATAAAATTTCTTCATCTAACAAAATATCATCATTATTTTGCGCCATCTTCTCAAAAGCTGAATCCCAATCGGCTCTTTCCTTTTTTACTGATTGAATTATGATCTTACCATCTTTGATTTGGATTTCAACTTCTTCGTCGAGTCCGGTTTGCTCAATTACAGCTTTTGGAAGCCTAATCCCTTTTGCGTTACCGATTTTTACTATTTTCGTTTTCATATTTTCCTGCTTAATATGTGATTACAATGTAATCACACGGATTAAAATATTCAAGTAACCTAGTT
>JAENZU010000283.1 GCA_016841125.1 Melioribacter sp.
TTTATGAGGTCCACATTGGAGTTTATGGCATTCGTTTCAATTGTCTCAAGTTTGCGCGGCAGGCGGTTAAAAATCACCATTCCCTTTTCCACAAAACCAAGTGTTCCGAAATCCAGACTGCGGAAAGTTTCAACATCTTCTGTATGGGTTTTGGTCACTTCGCTAGCGGCATTTATTTCACCGTTTAGGCAGACTAAAACTCCCAATCCGCGACTGTTATCATTATTAATAATATGAATTGCATCAAGCAAATTACGGGGACCGTCCCAATCCGGCTCTGAGCTTGTTTTCATCGCCCCAATAACAACAATCGGTTTTTCTGATTTTACCGTCAAATCAAGCAGATATGCCGTTTCCTCCAAAGTGTCAGTTCCGTGTGTTACAATTATTCCGTCAACTTCTTCTTTGTGAATAAAGGAATTTATTTTTTGGGAAAGCTCGAACATTAATTCGGGAGTCATATGCGGACCCGGATACATCCCGAAATTGTGAACCTCAATGTTTGCCAGCCCCGCCGCCGCGGGAATCATTTCAATCAGATCCTCTCCGTGAAAATGGGGAACGGCGCTTCCTGTTTCTTCATCAATCACCATCGAAAAGGTGCCGCCGGTGAATACTATCAAAATATTTTTCATTTCAGCGACCTGAAATAGTTTACTGTTTCCATTAATCCAGAGTCCAAATTTATTTCAGGCTTAAAACCTAATTCATTAACCGTTTCATCAATTGAGGCAAGGCTGTGTTTAATGTCGCCGGGGCGCTCGGGTTCAAACTTTATTTCGCTTTTGGAACCTGTCATTTTAATTATTTTTTCGGCAAGATCTTTAATGGTAATTGAATCTCCGTTTGCGGCATTGTAAACTCCAAGTGCAGTTGCTGATTCGGCAGCCATCACGTTTGCACGGACTACATCTTTAACATTTATAAAATCGCGGGTTTGTTCGCCATCGCCGAAAATTGTTATAGTTTCATTTTTTACTGCTTTATCCACAAATATAGGAATTGCAGCCGCATACTGACTTTTAGGGTTTTGCCGGGTTCCGTAAACATTAAAATATCTAAGTGACGCGGTCTTCAATCCGAACTGCTCGGTGTACATTTTTAAATAATACTCGCCATCTAATTTGGTGATGCTGTAGGGAGTTTTGGGGTTCGGGCGCATATCGATTCTCTTTGGGAGCTCCGGATCGTCGCCGTAAACCGCGGCAGAGCTGGAATGAACTACTTTTTCCACTCCGTTATCTTTTGCTGCTTCAAGAATATTCAGTAGTCCGTAAACATTTATGTCAACACACTCGAATGGCTTTTCGATCGACTCAGGTACCGAAACCAATGCCGCCAGATTAAAAACATATTTTGCCCCTTTCATTATTTCATCGACCGCGGATTTATTGGTTATGCTCTCATGATGAAATATTACATTTTCAAATTTGTCTATATTTTTTTTGAAACCCGATCTTAGGCTGTCAATTACGTGAACTTCCGCACCTTTTTCGTTCCAATATTCAGCAATGTGGCTTCCAATAAATCCCGCACCGCCGGTAATTATTATCTTCATTTTCAATTTTCCTTAGCACTTTATTATAATTAAGTGAATAAAAATAAAAAAGAAAAATAAGCCTTCCTATATTTTTCTTAAGAACAAAATTTTATTTCGTTTACTTTCAACAACTTATAAAAAAATGAAAAAGTTAATTTGCGCGGTATACCCCAAAATCTTAATTTGGCTCTACGTAAGGCAGCTAAAATTATGTTAATAAAATGTGGATAACCAAACATCGTGAAACGTTTCACAGCAAAGCATACCGAATCTTTTAAGCCCAAATTTTACAATGGGTTGTTCGCATGTTTTAGGTATGGTTCGCAACTCGCTTGTTTTGCTTAACTTAGCCGCCGCCCCTTAATGTTGACAACTTGTTGATAGAATTACAGCGACCATTGATGATTTTACGCAACCCTTAATTTTTTGTTGTTTTTAAGTTAATTAAAAATGTTGATAACTTTTTATGATTGAAAAAAACCCTTATTTCCGATTTAATACTGAAGCTGACCCCATCGATGTTTGGAAGGATTGCTTAAAGACAATTAAAAACGATGTACCCTTCATAACTTACAACACATGGTTTCTTCCCATTAAGCCGATAGAGCTTGAAAACAGCACTTTGAAAATTCAAGTGCCGAACAACTTTTTTATCGAATGGATTGATGAACATTACAACGCATTAATCAACAAAACCGTAAAACAGGTTCTTGGCGAGGAAGGTCGTCTGATTTATGTTGTGGTCGAAAGTAACGAAGCTGAACCCGAAGAAGAATCAGTGCCCGTGCGGAGTGCGCCGATCCAAATTAATAAAGAAGAGGATGAAGAAGACGATTCACAATTAAACCCAAGATATATTTTTGAAAATTATATCAAAGGTGAGTCAAATCAACTGGCAAGAGCTGCCTCAATTGCCATCAGCAATAATCCGGGGGAAACATCATTCAACCCCCTTTTCATTTACGGCGGAGTTGGTTTAGGCAAAACACATTTAATTCAAGCAATTGGAAATAAAATTTTAGAAAAATTCCCAAACAAAAAAGTTGCATATATTCCATCGGATGTATTTTCGGTTGAGTTTGTTGAATCAATCCAGTCGGATAAAGTAAACGAATTTTCGAGCAAGTATAAAAGAAAAGATGTGCTGATTATTGATGATATCCAGTTTTTAATTGGACGCGAAAAAACGCAGGATCTCTTTTTCCAAATTTTTAATGTACTGCATCAATCGGGCAAACAAGTAATACTTTCCAGCGACAAACCTCCGAAAGACCTAAAAGGTTTGAACGAAAGGCTGGTTTCAAGATTTCAATGGGGTTTAACTACGGATATTCAGCCCCCCGATTTTGAGACCAGAGTGGCGATTCTAAAAAAGAAAAGTGAGAGCATCGGGTTAGAACTTCAAAATGATATTATTGAGTATATAGCGTATAATGTTACATCAAATATTCGAGAACTAGAGGGCTGTTTAATAAAATTACTTGCCAACTCATCTTTAAACTCAAAAGAAATTGATTTTGAGCTTGCAAAAAAAACAGTAAAGGAAATTTCAACCGGCAGACAGATCAATATATCAATCGACTTTATAACCAGAACTGTTTGCGAGTATTTGGGAGTTGATGAAAATAAAGTTAGAGAAAAGAACCGCAAAAAAGAAGTTGTAGTTGCCCGCCAATTTGCAATGTATCTTTCCAAAAAACTCACAAAATCTTCACTTAAAACTATCGGACTTAATTTCGGCGGCAGAGATCATTCAACGGTAATTCATGCTCAAAATTCAGTTGAGCAAATGATATCCGAGGATCTTCAGCTTAGAGAAACTCTTGATAACATTAGAAGTAAAATTGAAATGAGCGCCGGGTAATAGTCGGTATCCATTTATTTTAAATTCAAATTAATTAGATAAGAAGCAAAGCATGAAAACTTCAACGCTGCTTTTGTTTCTCCCAATCATTTTTTCCTTCAGCAATGCGCAAGATTTTAATTCAAGAAAATTAGTAGGCGGAAGATGTGAAGGCTGCAAAGCTGTTTTTGAGTTTGGAAATTCAGAGCTTGCCTCAGTAGACACCCTCATTGATTTTCAAAACCCCGGCACTAAAATTAAACTGACTGGAACTGTTTACAAAAGTGATGGAAAAACTCCCGCCGAAAATGTAATTCTTTATATCTACCACACTAACCAGGATGGAATTTATCCTACCAGAGGTGATGAAGAAGGCTGGGCAAGGCGGCACGGCTATATTCGCGGTTGGGTTAAAACGGACAGCAGCGGAAAATATTCTTTTTATACACTAAAGCCGGCGGTTTATCCAAGCAGATCCGAACCTGCGCATATTCATTTAACCGTATTGGAGCCTGACGGAAAGTATTATTGGGTTGAAAGTTACTTGTTTGATGATGACCCTTTATTGAAAGAAACCGACTTTCGATCTTCTTCTAATAGAGGAGGCATTGGGAATATTCTTCATTTGGAAAAACAAAACGATCTGCAGATAGGCAGGCGGAATGTAATTTTAGGGAAAGATATTCCCGGGTATGAATAAAAACATTTTTCAATTGAACAAATAATCATTTTTGCCGATGTTTGAATAAATTATTATACCGTTGATTTTAGTAAGGTTGAGGCAAATTCTACATTTCTAAAAAATTTTTCACACGATTTTTCTTTCTTAGACAAACTATTCTCATTATCTTTAAAGTCTTTATTTTTTTGTTCTCTACAAACATTTTCGCAGCCTCACAAATTTAATTTTCCCCTAAACAGAAGATCTATTTTAAAGGTTCAGCACAAGAAAATTTATGTAGAATAATATAATTTCATGGAATTTTAGGTGTAAGTATGACTAAAAAATTATTGAGAAAATCTCCGGTTGTTGATTACTTCTTTATCACAATTGGTTCGGCGCTGATGGCAATCGGGATTGGCGTCTTTTTGGTTGATGCAAGAGTTGTCCCCGGCGGTGTGAGCGGTTTATCGATGGCGGTTTATTATCTATCAAACAACACACTTCCAATCGGGTTAATGATTTGGCTGTTCAATATTCCTCTATATGTGTGGGGTTTGAAAGAACTGGGTAAACGCTTTGGAATAAGAACTTTCTACGGGTTTACTCTCAATTCATTTTTCATCGACTTTTTCAGAGGCGATATTCCCGGATTCGGTTTTATCCGGCTTCAGGATACACAAACCATCCAGGATCTTCTTCATAACGATTTTTTCTTTTTGATACTCGTTGGCGCTGCACTTCTTGGCATTGGTTTAGGACTTATTTTTAAATTCAAAGGTACAACGGCAGGCTCCGATATTGTTGCAGCTATTATGCAGAAGAGATACGGCATCAAACCGGGCATGGCAATTATGATGATCGATCTTATTGTGGTTGCCAGTGCAGGGCTTGTAATTGAAATTAAAGATCTCTCGCCGGATAGACCCGCATTTGCACTAACGCTGTATGCAATCTTTCTGCTGTTTGTATCAGCCCGCATTATTGATGTTATAATTGACGGCTTCGACTATGCGCGTGCGGCTTATATCATTTCAGATAAACATGAAGAAATCTCGCAAAAAATATTGCAGATCCTCAGCCGCGGAGCAACCGCAATTAAGACGCGCGGACTTTACAAAAATGTTGAGCGCGAAATGATAGTAACAATAGTTACGCTGAAAGAACTGGGTACGCTAACAGATTTGGTGCGTGAGATTGACCCCGAT
>JAENZU010000284.1 GCA_016841125.1 Melioribacter sp.
TACCCCGTAATTATTTGTGAGGTTTGCCTTAGGATTTTCGGGAGGAACTATCTCGGTATAATAATTACCGTTTATGTAATTGATGATATTTATATAAGTTTTATATTTTACATTGGAACTTTCCATACCTTGATAATTGTAGTTGTTGATTTCTTTGAAGAGCCCAATTCCCTCAACAAATGTGTAATGATAAACCCAAGTAGTCGTATGGTAATTCCAGGGATCATTATCTTGTTCGATAATCGTTCTATCCAAAGAATAACATTGCCGTGGTTCACCGTAAACCGTGTCTATATAAACCCCGCTATTAATGTAGGTACGTTTTTGATTATTAAAATACAATGTATCAGAATAGCCGGCTGGTGCGCTAAAATCTACAGCAAGCTTTATCTCATCTACTATTTTGATATAAAGTTTATTTTCACTTTCGGCAAAATGGTAATACTGATCGTGATAATTGAAGAATTTTTTATTATCGAATATGATAGAGTCCGTAACACTGGTGCTGTCATAATAATAATTCAGATTGTTCCATGAATTAAAGTGTCCTGAGTGACCGTAATTATGTTCATTTTTTTCTCTTAAATAAGAATTGCCAATTTGGAGCGGAAAGAAATTCTGCGCTGAGATTTGAGTAGTGCCGGTTATTACTAATAAAAGTAGAATCAATTTGAGTGCAGAAATTGAAAATCCGGTTGTTACTTTATTTGCAACTTTCAATTCATTTGAGAAGCAAAACATCACTTCACCCTCCGTTACAAATTATTAAAACGAAAATAAATCTATATAGAAATTTTATATATAATTTTCATCACACTCATTTCTGCACTTCTACGTCCAATTTAATATTACTGATTGATTTAATCAAGAATGAGCAGATTAATTAACCCCGGCAAAGAGACTGTATACCCCATATTTATTCGTACAAATTTTTCGGTTTTACGTTTTGGCAATAACAGCCCGAAGAATTATGGACTTGCCCGACTTGGTTGGGGAAACTCACACTTCGACCCAACCAAAGGCTGGCAAGTCCGCTCAGTGTGACATGTTTTGAATTGTCTAACTACGGATGATATTCAGTTTATTATCCCTTTGCGGCTTGACGTCTTTGCGGTAAAGTGTTTTCCGTCTCAACTTCTCAACGTTTCTACGTTTTAACTTTATCACTTCAATAATAAAAGTTTCTTCGTATCAGTAAATTTACCCGTAGTCAATTTATAAAAATAAACACCGCTCGGCAGATTGCTCCCATCGAATTCTACCTCGTATGTGCCGGCAGACATTGGTTTGTTGATCAGTGTTGCAACTTCTCTACCTAGAAGATCAAATACTTTAAGTTCCGTTTGTAATGACGGGACATGCCCCGTCTCTACGGCAGGGATGACAAACTTTATTTTTGTTGTCGGGTTGAATGGGTTTGGGTAGTTTTGAAATAGAGTTAAGCAGTTGGGCAATGCCTCTTCATTTGATTCTTTGATTAAGACAACACCTCCTTCCTTATAAACCGCTACTCCCATACTATGGGAGCCAATCCAAATATTATCATTATCATCAATAGCAAGACAACGAATATCTATTTGCGGTAGACCGGAATTATAATTATCGAAAACAGTCCAGAAGGTACCGTCAAATTTAACCAAACCTCCATAACACGCCCCCCATATCTGTCCGTATCCGTCAACCCCGACTGAAAATACATGGTTACTCGGTAAATCAGAATTAGAAGTATTGTAAACATGGTAGTCTGTGCCATTAAATTTCACAATTCCATTATTGGAAGTACCAATCCAAATGTTTCCATCAGGATCTATAGCGATACTTCTCAAATTAAAGTTAGAAATATCATAAACAGTCCAATTTGAATTGTCAAACTTTGCAAGCTTGCCATCGGAGGCACCTACCCACTTATTCCCGCTTTTATCAATGACGATAGAATTAACATTATTATCGGGTAAATTTGAATTAGAAGTTGTATAAACTGTCCAGTTCGTCTTATCGATTTTAACTAAACCACCTCCGCTAGTTCCAATCCATTTATTACCACTATCATCTATGGTAATTGAGTTAATATAATTCGTCGCTAGAGGGGAATTTGAGGTATTGTATTCAGTCCAGACTGTGCCATCAAACTTTAATAATCCATATTGCCATGTCCCGAACCAGATTGTTTCATCGTCATCCTCTGCAATGCAATTAGCTTGTTCTGCTATAAAACCGGAATTTGATTTATCATAAACAGTCCAGCCTGTGCCATCAAATTTTGCTACTCCAGCACGAAAAGTTCCAAGCCACTTATTTCCACTTTTGTCAATACCAATAGATTTTATATGAGTCTCAGGCAATCCGGAGTTTGAAGTATTTTGGATAGTCCAATTTGTTTTATAAAGTTTTGTTAATCCATTAAAGTATGTCCCTATGAAAAGATTTCCCTTAAGGTCTGCAGCAAGAGAAGAAACTTGTTTTCCTTGCAAACCGGAATTCGAAGGGGTATAAACAGTCCAGTTTGTACCGTCATATTTTACTAACCCAATTTCATCTCCAAAATAATTATATATACCGCCAGCCCCCATCCAAATATTCCCGTTTCTGTCTATTGTGAGCGAAGAAATATAGTTGCCTGGCAGACCGGAATTAGCTTTTGTATAGACTGACCAGTGTATTCCATCAAACTTTGCCACCCCAGCACCGTTAGTTCCAATCCAAATATTCCCGCTATCATCAACAGCCAATGAAGATATGTGATTTCCCAACAAAGGGGAATTTGACATGTTAAATATAGTCCAATTTGTACCATCAAATTTTGCTAAACCGTTCCCAGTCCCCATCCACTTATTCCCGCTTTCATCAATTAGGATTGCAAAAACATTGTCGCCCGGCATTGGTGAATTAAGCGTACTGTAATTAACGTGGGTATTACCATCAAATTTTGCCAATCCATTATCCCATGTCCCAATCCAAATTTCTCCATTCGTATCTGCAGCTATAGAATAAACGCGATTAATATTTGGAAGTTTATAACTTGTCCAATTTTCGCCGTCAAATTTTGAAAATCCCCCCCAATCTGTTCCAAACCATTTATTACGATCTTTATCAATCGTGATTGAAGTTACCTGATTACTTTGTAAACCGGAATTGCTATTATTAAAAAATTCAGTTTCACCTGTTATGATGTTAATTCTTACTGCACCACCGAATGTCCCTACCCACAAAACATTGTCCTCAATTATTAAAGAACGCACATCGTAACCATTTGTATAATTTATCCATTCCGGATTTTGGGCATAAGTATTGAATGGAATAAGAAATAGAAATGTTATAATTATAATTTGCAATCTTTTCATTTTTTCACCTATAAAAGAAGTAGTCAAAAATTCAATTTAAAAATGCGAGATTATCTCAGGATATTAAATCACATTTTATTTTAAGCTTTTGATAGAGCCATCTTATTAATTTATTTTAATAAAATAAATTTCTTCGTATTCGTAAATTTCCCCGCAGTCAATTTATAAAAATAAACACCGCTCGGTTGATTCGATCCGTCAAACTCAACCTCGTATGTGCCGGCTGTCATTGGCTTGTTGATAAGTATTGCAACTTCTCTACCGAGGAGATCGTAAACTTTCAAACTTACGACCTCACCCCTGCCCCTCTCCTTACTAAGGAGAGGGGTTTGGGGAGAGGTTGGGATTGTGAATTTTATTTTTGTTGTCGGGTTGAAGGGGTTTGGGTAGTTTTGGGATAAACGGAATTCATAGTTCAGACTTTTTACATCTTCGGTATGAGTAGAGAGTTGCAGAGTGGTTCTATAAACCCCATCACCCGTTGCAGCGATAAGTCTTCCGTCGGTATATTGATCTAATGAGTACACCACCGGATTGTTCATACCCTGCATGCTAAACTGTTCCCAAGTTTGAGCAGAATCATACGAAACATAAATTCCGCTTGTTGTCCCCACATAAATTTCCGATGAGTTACCTGGTATGAAACATTGAGGTTTAAAATTCTTAGTAGTAAAACTCCAGGAATCACCGTAATTTGACGAGCGATAAATTTTATTCGCATCTTCATCTGCAGCCACAAAATAAGAATCGTTGAATCGTTCTAAAATTGTAACCCGATGGTCAAGTTTTTCATACCATTGCAAAGCATTATAAGTTTTGAAAAAGCCTGAAAAAAAAGTTCCATAGCTGCGGTTTGTACCGACAAGCATAAATTCACCAGGATCAGAGTAAATTGCCTCTACCTCAGGAGCGCCGGAAAAATGGAATATGGTAACCCAAGTTAAACCTTTATCGTATGAAGCGTACAGATCCCCAGTACGGGCACCGGCAAGCAGGCGATCCGTTCCTTGCTCAATTTGAAATTCTCTAATATAGTCATACTGGTCAGGATAGGTTATCCAAAGCGGCGATCTTTTTTGCCAAGTATTTCCAGTGTCTGATGAAAAATAAATATGATCTTGACGAAAGTAGATATTGTCTGCACTGTCAAAATTTATTTGGTTCGAAACTATATCATTACCCATAAATCCAAGATATATTTCATCTCCATTGTTAGTGATCCTAAAAATACCGCGGTGTCGAGTACCGATAAATACTCCAAACTCAGGATGAATTTTTATCGAATGAGTTCTCACTAAACTGTTGGCTTCCAGCAGTTTAAAGTCCCATGATACTCCACCGTCGCTCGAGTGGTAAATTCCGTTTATTCCTACCGACACAAAAATGTTTTCATCCGGTGTGATACCATAAGTTTCTATATTACTAAATTTTTTTATTGTCGCCCAATTTTCTCCGCCATCAGTTGAAGCATATAGTCCGGATTTTGCTCCACAATATATTCTATTACCTATTTTATTAAACCAAATAATTGTTCCTGGATCAAAATCTTCTGCAACTCTTACCCAATTAATTCCTGCATCTGTAGTAACAAAAAGTTGATTGAACGATGCAACCAAAAGTCCGGAACCATTTAGCTCTAACTGCGCGGTGACATATCTATAAGGTTTTGAAGATCGCTCATTCCATGTATCACCAAAATCCTCTGAAACAAATACTCGATCGTCATTAAGTTGACAGAACAACTGATCAAATTTATTAACGTAAATCCAACGTACCCAAAGTACAGGTAATCCGTCATTAATCTGCTTAACTGAGTTCTCAGCAATATTATATCTATATAGTCCATTATGCCCGTCGGCTAAAAAAATGTATGTTGAATCTTTGAGAAAGCACGGTTGTGG
>JAENZU010000285.1 GCA_016841125.1 Melioribacter sp.
ATATTGCAGCCGATTTTTACCGGCTCGGACTTAATAATGGTTACGATATCGCAGCAATAAACGGCAGAAATCTTGGGGATCTTTTAGATGATCTGTTGAATGAACTTGATTTTGACTTTACCGAAGTTGAAGAGGATGAGCGTCTCAGAATTGCAATTTTAGGGAGACCTAACGTAGGTAAATCATCCCTCACAAACTCTCTCCTAGGGTTCGATAGAAGCATTGTGACTGATATTCCCGGAACAACACGAGACAGTGTTGACTCTATTCTCAAATATTACGGTGAAGAAATAGTACTTGTGGATACTGCAGGATTGAGACGCAAAGCTAAGGTTCACGAAAATATCGAATTTTATTCTAATGTTAGAACCTATCAGGCAATAGCCGGCTCGGATCTTGCGATTGTACTTATTGATGCAAAGATTGGTGTTGATAAGCAGGATATGAAAGTTTTGGAAGAAGCTATCCGGCGACGCAAAGGACTAATATTAGCCGTAAATAAATGGGACTTAATAGAAAAAGAAACTAATACCGCCCGAGATTTTGAACAGACTATCCGCGACAAAATTGCGATGTACGATTATATCCCGATCATTTTTATTTCGGCACTCACGAAACAAAGAATCTATAAATTAATTGATCTTGCGAAAGAAATACAAACCGAACGAAAGAAAAAAATTCCTACAAGCGAACTGAACGACAAACTGCTCCCGGAATTTGCACAAAATCCTCCCCCCTCAACACCTACCGGAAAAGAAGTTAAGATAAGGTATATTACGCAAGTCGGTGATCACTATCCAATATTTCTGATTTTTGCAAATGAATCCAAATATTTGCCCGAACATTACAGGAGATTTGCCGAAAGAACTATTCGGAGGCAATTTGGATTTGAGGGTGTGCCGATAACTGTTACAATTAAAAGCGCCTAAATTTACTAAAAGCCTTATTTTTCTCAGATTTTAGTTATATTTGAACTAAAACTTTTTCACAAATTTTCGAATGAAACGTGAATAATGTTAGAAAGATATTAATCGTAGGTGGAAATGCTGCAGGACCAAGTGCTGCAGCAAAAGCAAAAAGAACTGATCCTGAAGCAGAAGTAATTTTATTTGAAGCGGGCGAATTTATTTCAACGGGCACTTGTGAGCTTCCTTATTTGTTGGCGGGAGAAATTACAAGTTACAAAGATATAGTATTCTTTGATCCTGATTCTTTTTACGAGAAAAAAGGTGTGAAGGTTCATATTCATTACAGGGTTGAACAGATCGATCGTAAATTAAAAAGTGTTGCTGTTAGAAATTTAAAGGATAATTCGGTTCATAATTTCTATTATGACAAATTAATTTTAACTACCGGAGCAAAGGCAAATAAATTACCGGAACTTTCTGCTGATTATGAAAATGTTTTTAATTTGAAATCTGTGAGTAATTTTATTGCAATCGATAACTACCTCAAAAATAATTCAAAGTTTAAAAAGGCTTTAATTATCGGCTCTGGTTACATTGGATTAGAAACTGCTGAAGCCTTTGCTGCAAGAGGATTTGATGTTTCCGTTGTTGAAAAAGCGCAGATTCCAATGCCGACAGCCGAAAAAGAAATTTCGTACTTAATCTTAGATTCACTTAAAAAGAAGAATATAAATTTTTATGCTTCGGTTGAAGATCTGAAATTTAATAAATCTAACAATAGGATTGAAAGTGTTCAGATTGAAGGCAGAATAAAAGAATTTGACATAATAATTCAGGCAGTGGGATTTAAACCAAATAACAATCTTGCACTTGGTGCAAACTTGGATTTGGGAGAATCCGGCGCATTAGTTGTTGATACCAAAATGAAAACAAGTGATCCTCATATTTATGCTGCAGGGGATAATTGCGAATCGAAAAACCGTATCACAAAACGTAATTTTTATTTTCCCCTTGCAACTATTGCACATGAGCAGGGGCATGCCGCCGGAGCAAATGCTGCCGGAGGCAATATTTACACTGAACCAATAGTAAAAAATATTGCGGTTAAGATTTTTGAAAGTGTATATGTAAGCGTTGGATTAAATGAAAAGGAAGCAGAAATAAATAAAATGAACTTCAGTTCTGTCAGCGCCTTAGCTCATAATCTTGTGCCCGTAATGCCTGAGAGCCGAAAAGTCTTCGGTAAATTAATTTATGAAAATTCATCTAAGCTAATTTTGGGAGCATCCTTTTACGGCGGTCCCGAAGTGATTGGTTATGGCGACCTTATTTCATCTTTAATCTATAATAACAATTCAGCCGCTTCATTGGCGAAGATTGATTTCAATTATACACCTCCTTACTCACCTTTCAAAAATTTGTTGTCAATTTTAGGCAGAAAAATAAAATAGGTTTCTAAATGAAAAATTTGGTTCTAGTTGAAAACCCTTTGGTTAAAAGAGATATAACTTATTTAAGGGATGAACATACTCGCGAATATCAATTCCGGCTCGCATTGGAAAGGATAGCTTACTCGCTGGTTATTGAGATCAGTAAAAAATTCAAACTTCATGAAGTAGATGTTAAAACTCCCCTTGAGATAACTAAAGGATATAAAATTGAACAGCAGATAATTCTTGTTCCGGTTCTTCGAGCCGGTTTAAGTATGGTTAGTTCATTTATTAATATGATACCATACGCGAAGGTGGGGCATATAGGACTTAGGCGTGATGAGAAAACTCTCCAGCCGATAGATTATTATTACAAAACTCCGAGAGATTTGGATACCTCAAAAGTTATTGTGATCGATCCGATGCTTGCAACAGGCGGCAGCGCTTCGGCGGCGCTGAAGTACTTAAAAAATAAAGGTGCTTCAGATTGTGTTTTAGCTTTTTTGATTGCCGCCCCGGAAGGGGTAAAAAAGATGGAAGAAGATCACCCTGATATAACGGTTTACACTGCTGCCTTAGATAGAGAATTAAACGAATCCGGTTTTATTTTGCCGGGTTTGGGAGATGCCGGAGACAGAACATTTGGTACGCTATAGTTTAATTTTTTTCCTTTTCTCTAGTTCTATTTTGGCTCAAGAATTCAGCAATCCTATTCTTCACCGGAAGACTACTGAGGGTATCGAATTAATTGTAAACCAGCAATACGATAAAGCCAGGATTCTATTTACCAAAATGGATAAAGACAATCCTAATTTTCCGGTTGCTAAAATCTATTTAGCTGCTATTGAAATAGCATCATCTGTTGATTATGCAGAGCCATTTGATGCAGAACTAATTGAGGGAGCATTATCGCAAACAGAAGAAATTTGTGACTCTGCTTTGAGTGTTGACCCAGAAAATATTTGGTATAATTATCTAGCCGGTCAAGCTTACGGTAGTTTTGCATACTATAATTCTCTTAATGGGGATTTGCTGGGGGCACTTGCTTCGGGTTTATCGGCGATAACATACTTTGAAAAGTGTTTGGAAGTAGATTCGTCATTTTACGAAGCACAAGTTGCAATAGGGACATACAAGTATTGGCGCAGCGTAAAAACCAAACCGGTAGAATGGCTTCCGTTTGTTGAAGATGAATCCCGGGAAGGATTAAAGTTAATTGTAAACTCATTGGATAACTTGAGCTACAATCATTATTTGGCCGTTTATTCATTAATTTGGATATACATTGAAGAACATGAATTTGAAAAAGCTCAAAGTTTAGCAGAGACTACTTTAAAGAAGTATCCCCGGAGCAGGTTTTTTATGTGGGTTTTAGCAAGTGCTTATTCAAGAAGAGATAATTTAAAGGCAGCAAAGACGATAGAAAGAATTTATAAATCTTTATCCGATGAAAAAAAACTGAATTTATACAACACAATAAATATTAAATATAAGATTGCATCGGAATATTCCAAAGCTGGGTACAAACAAAAAGCATTGAAACTTTGCGAAGAATTAATGAGTATTGATATCGACGATATTGATACGGACGCTCCTATTGAAGAGAGAATGGAAAAAGTGGAAAGTTTAATGGAGCAGTTGCAACTAAATAATTGAAAATTATATTTCATATTAACAGAATAGTATTATTTTAGAAATAATGGAGATAGAAGCAGCAGAATATAACGAAATGCTGGATGGTCTTATGACCGCATGCAAAACTAATCTGCCCAGCGTTAAGGAAGAACTCATTAAAAAGGCTTTTCAGCTTTGTTATGAAGCCCATAGAAATGACGTGAGATCTTCGGGGGAGGCGTATTTTACTCACCCGTTTAATGTTGCAATGATTGTCGCAAAAGAAATTCCACTCGATGATATCTCCGTAATAAGCGCCCTGCTTCACGATGTAGTTGAGGACACCGATGTTTCACTTCAATTTATTCGAAAAGAATTCGGAGAAGAAGTTGCAGAAATAGTTGACGGCGTTACCAAAATTAGCGGCGTATTCAGAGGGCACAAAATTACCCAGGCAGAAAATTATCGTAAACTTCTCCTTTCAATGGTAAATGATGTGCGTGTAATTTTGGTAAAGTTTGCCGACCGTCTCCACAATATGAGAACGCTCGAATTTGTTCCGGCGGAAAAACAAAGAAGAATTGCTACCGAAACGCTCGATATTTATTCTCCTTTCGCCCACAGATTCGGTCTTGGTAGAGTTAAATGGGAACTTGAGGATTTAGCTTTTAAATATCTAAATAAAGAAGCTTATACAGAACTTGCTAAAAAAGTTAAAGCAAAACGTAAGGAGCGGGAAGCTTACATAAAAGTTTTCAGTGAGCCTCTTATTGCAAAACTGAAAGAACACGGACTTGAATTTGATATCGGCGGAAGGGCGAAACATCTTTACAGCATCTACCGTAAGATGATAAAACAAAACACTACCTTTGAGAATATTTATGATCTGCTCGCAGTTAGAATAATTTTAGAGAGTAACGATTCCAATGAATGTTATTATGTGCTTGGTGTTTTAAATCAAATGTACAAACCTATTTCAGATCGATTTAAAGATTATATCTCGATTCCTAAAAAAAATAATTATCAATCGATTCATAATACGGTTATCGGACCGGAGGGCAGATTAATTGAGGTGCAGATAAGAACCAGAAAAATGCACGAAATTGCCGAAAGGGGAGTTGCAGCCCATTGGAAATATAAAGAAGATTTAATTGCCTCTGATAAAGATCTTGAAGATTGGGTTAATTGGGTTCGCGAAATATTTGAAAATGCTACAAGGGATGTTGCTACAAATGAAATACTCGCAAGCTTTAAATTAAATTTATATCAGGATGAAATTTATGTTTTCAC
>JAENZU010000286.1 GCA_016841125.1 Melioribacter sp.
TAGCAAGAATTGAAGGTTTGATACCTAAGGATAATACATATATCATTACAAATGGTACACAAAAGCCGCGGGTTATGGAGCAGGCAGCCGGCATACCCGAAGAAAATATTCTCTCCGAACCCTTCGGAAAAAATACTGCAGCTTGCATTGGTTTTGCTTCGGCAGTAATTAAAAGAAAAAATCCTGAAGCGGTAATAGTGGTTTTACCATCCGACCATTTTATTCAAAATGTTGAATTATTTCAGGAAACTCTTAAGAAAGGCATCCGGTATGCTGATGAACTGAAAGGGTTAGTAACCATCGGAATGAAACCTACAAAACCGGAAACAGGTTACGGCTATATTCAAATTGATGAAAAGGGGGATACTAACGGTGTTACAAAAGCTCTAACTTATGCTGAGAAACCAAATTTTTCTACCGCTCAGCGTTTTGTCAATTCGGGCGATTTTTTGTGGAATTCAGGAATATTCATCTGGCGTGTTGATGTGATTTTAGAAGAGATAAAAAAACATATGTCTGATCTTTTTGATTCTATCACTAAAATTGAAAAGGCATTGGGCGATGAAAAATTTCAATCGAAATTAAAAACTATTTATGGACAGATACGGCGCATTTCAATAGATTACGGACTAATGGAAAAGTCTGAAAATGTTTATATTATGAAAGGTGAATTTGATTGGATTGATGCCGGAAGCTGGGATGCCATTTATGAACTCTCTGTAAAAGATAGCGAAGGGAATGCAAAGGTTGGCGAAATTTACACCGAAGAAACTTTTGACTCCTATGTGTTTACTCCGAAAAAATTTACAGCGGTAATCGGGGTTGAAAATTTAATTGTAATTGAAACCGATGATTCTCTTCTAATCTGCGATAGGAATAATGCTCAAAATGTAAAGCATGTAATTGATTACTTGAAAATGAAAAATAGAACTGATCTGCTATAAATGAAAAAGTTAATTACCGAATCCGATATTATTAAAATTGAAAAATCCGGGAAGATTGATCTTCCGGTTGATGGGAATGAAATATTTACTCCACTTGCATTAGATAGAGTCAGAAATTCGAAAATTAAGATTGTAAAAATGACGGCTGAAAAAGAATCTGCTTCTGATCAATTGCCGGATTCAAATCAAATAGCTATAGGATGCGACCACACCGGTTTTGATTTGAAAATTATAATGATTGAAGTGCTGAAATCAAAAAAGTACGAAGTTTTAGATTTGGGCACAGACAATAAAAATTCGTGTGATTATCCCGATTTTGCCGGGGCTGTGGCAAAAGCTGTTGCATTGAAAAAAGTTAAGTTCGGTATTATGATTGATGCTACCGGAAATCCATCAGCAATAACGGCGAATAAATTCCCCGGAATAAGGGCAGCCAATTGTTTTAATGAGTTTACCGCCGCAAGTGCCAGATCGCATAATAATGCAAATGTGCTTGTAATTGGTGCAAAGGCAATTGGTGAGGAGACCGCAAAATCAGTTTTGAATACTTGGCTAAATACAAAATTTGAAGGCGGCAGACATCAGCGAAGACTGGATAAAATAAGCGAATTGGAAAAGGTTTTTCTAAATAGAACCGAATAGCAGTAATTTTTGTTTTATAATTTGATTTATTAAATTTACCACTTAAAAATTAGAACGGATATATTACTTGGTCATCTCTAAAGCTCCCGTTGTTTCCACCAGAGAAATTCATGAAAATATTTTTCTTTTAGAAGCCCGCTGCCCGGTTGTTGCGTCACAAATAAAACCGGGACAGTTCTGTAATATTAAGATTACAGAATTTTCCTCTCCTTTGCTCAGGCGTCCTTTCAGTGTTTGTGATGTCAATGGCAACAGCATTTATTTCATGTTTAATATTTTTGGTGAGGGTACAAAGCTCTTATCTCGCAAGCGGGAAGGAGACACAGTAAACATATTGGCACCTCTTGGAAACGGTTTTACTATTGAAGGAGACTATGAGCACGCAATTATTGTTGCCGGCGGACTAGGTGCAGCTCCTTTTCCTTTTTTAACTAAAAAGTTGGATGGAAAGAAGATATCTACATTTATCGGCGGGAGAACTGCTAATGATGTAATCACGTACGGAATGGAAAATATTCAAACTGCAACAGAGGACGGTTCATTGGGCTTTAAAGGTAACGTCGTTCAGTTACTGAAAAATAATTTACCCGAGATTAAAAAACATAAAACCAGAATATTTTCATGCGGTCCGAATCCAATGCTGCGAGCTTTAAAAGAATTCTGCATTGAAAATGAAATTGAATGTCAAGCCTCAACAGAATGCGCTATGGCTTGCGGTTTCGGCATTTGTCAGGGCTGCCCAATTGAAACTGCAGAAAAAGATAAGTATCTGCTGGTTTGTAAAGACGGACCTGTATTTGATGTGAGGGATGTGATAATATGAGCGTTGATCTCTCAGTAAATATCGGCAATTTGAAATTACAAAATCCTGTCATACTTGCGTCCGGAACAGTCGGCTACGGCAATGAAATATCAAACTTTACAGATTTAAGTAAGATCGGCGCGATTGTTACAAAATCAATTTCACTAAAGCCGCGTAAAGGTAATCCGCCGCAGCGTATTGTTGAAACACCCTCCGGAATGCTAAATGCAATAGGACTAGCGAATGTTGGGCTTGAGGTTTTCATAAATGAAAAAATACCTTTCTTACGTGAAGTTAACTCAACAGTTATTTGCAACATTGCCGCCAGCACCATTGAAGAATATGTTGAATGCACCAAAGCGTTAAATGATCACGATACGATCAAGGCTTTCGAGATAAACGTTTCCTGCCCGAACGTTAAAGAGGGCGGACTGACCTTTGGAAATGATACAAATGCCGTCGGCAGAATAACCGAAAAGGTTAGAGCCGCCACCGGAAAACCGGTCATCATCAAACGCACGCCAAATGTAGCAACAATATCTGAATCTGCAAAAGTGGTAAAGCAGGAAGGGGGAGACGCGGTATCTGCAATAAATACTTTGGTCGGAACTGCATTTAATATTAGAACCCGCAAACCAAAAATATTCAATGTCACCGGAGGGTTATCCGGTCCGGCAATTAAGCCCGTTGCCTTAGCTAAAGTTTTAGAGATCAGCCGCAATGTTGAAATTCCTATTATTGGAATTGGCGGTATTGTGGATTGGAGCGATGCCGTAGAATTTATGATAGCGGGTTCAACCGCATTTCAAATCGGGACAATCAATTTTATTAACCCAAATGCCGGTTTAGAAATAATTGAAGGTCTCGAAAAATATTGTGAAGAAACGTCAATCTCAAAATTGTCTGAATTAACAGCCTCATATCAAATTTAAAAATGGATATTAAAACAGCGCTCGAAAAGCTTTTTTCGATGCATCAATTCGGGATTAAACTTGGTCTCGATAATATAAATAAGCTGCTTGCCCATATCGGAAATCCTGAAAAAAACTTAAAAGCAATTCACGTTGCGGGATCAAACGGAAAGGGAAGCACTGCATCATTTATTGCATCGATATTGGTGGAGGCTAACTATAAAGTAGCCTTATATACTTCTCCCCATTATGTTAGATTTAACGAGAGGATTAAAATCAACGGTGAGGAAATTAGTGACGAATACATTGCCGGCTTTGTAGAAAGTTTATGGGATTTTATTGAAGAAAATGAACCGACATTCTTTGAAGTTACTACCGCACTGGCTTTTAAATACTTTGCCGAACAGAATATTGATTATGCAGTAATTGAAACCGGTTTGGGTGGAAGACTGGATGCGACCAATGTTCTTAATCCTTTGATATCTGTGATAACTACAATTGGTCTCGAACACACTAATATACTTGGTGACAGTCTCGAAGAAATTGCTTATGAAAAGGGGGGGATTGTTAAAAAAAATATACCGGTGGTTTTAGGCTATATGCCGGAAGAAGCTGAGAAGGTGCTGGTAACAATATCTGAAGAAAGACATTCAAAAGTTATAAATTTTAAAGATTATGTTAATGAGTTCAACGATCATTTAATAGTAAATAGTAACAACGGACTACTTCATTTATATACTTCTCCTTTACCCGGGAAACATCAATTGAGAAATGCTGCTGCGGCTGTAATTGCTGTAAAAAATATATTACCCAAATTAAATGATGATTATGTTTTAAGTGGAATCAAGAGCGTGTCAGATAATTGGAAAATTCAAGGCAGGTACGAAATTTATAATGAGAATCCTAAAGTTATTTT
This sequence comes from Melioribacter sp., assembly GCA_016841125.1. Lineage (GTDB taxonomy): Bacteria > Bacteroidota > Ignavibacteria > Ignavibacteriales > Melioribacteraceae > JAENZU01. The sequence continues at coordinate 4,216 of JAENZU010000286.1, forward strand.
TGATTCGGCTCACAACGCCGATGGAATAAAATCTTTCATTGAAATTTTTAAAAATGAATATCACATTTATGAAAAGAGAATTTTAATTTTCGGTGTGATGAGGGATAAAAATATTAAATTAATGTTTCACACAATTAAAGATTATTTCGATATTATATTTGTTTCGAATATTAATTATGAGCGTGCTGCAAAAATTGAAGAGTTGAAACAAATTGCTGCAGAGGCTGGTTTAACCGTTTCATCATTAGATAATCCGGATCAATACATTGAAAAATTCATTACTAACGGCGGGCGAAAATGCCTTGTAGTTTTAGGAAGTATTTATTTTTTAGGGGAAATAAAGGAAAAGCTGATAATTTAAAAAACTTGACATTTTACTCTATTAGGTTTAATTTTAAGCAGTTCCTCATGTTCCTTTCACAAAAACAAGAAATCAAAATTTTATCAATCATTTAAGTATCCCCAATTATACGCTTGAAAAGCACATTAGTTAATATTTTTTTAGTTCACAATTCAGGAAGTTAGTCATGCCAATGGACATTTCAGAACTCCAATCCAAGAAGATCGTCGATTTGTATCAAATCGCAAAAGAATTGGAGTTACCAGGTTACACCGATTATCGAAAACAAGAATTAATATTCAAAATACTCGAAGCTCAAACACAAAAAGATGGTTTAACATTTTCTAAGGGAGTCTTGGAAGTGTTGAGCGATGGATATGGGTTTTTGAGATCATCGGATTACAATTATTTACCTTCACCGGATGACATTTACGTTTCCCCTTCTCAGATAAAGCGTTTCAGTCTTCGAACTGGAGATTTTGTAAGCGGTCAAGTTCGTCCGCCAAAAGAAGGTGAAAGATTTTTCGCTTTACTGCGGGTGGAAGCCGTAAATGGTAAAAATCCCGAAGCTATTCGCGGAAGAACTCTATTCGACAATTTGACTCCGCTCTATCCAACGAAGAGGTTACAACTTGAATCCGCACCGGGTGAATACTCGATGAGGATAATGGATCGTTTGGCCC
>JAENZU010000287.1 GCA_016841125.1 Melioribacter sp.
CAGCTAGTTCTCTTGTTGAAGTCAAAATTTCGGAATCATAAACCGGCAGTGAGTAATCCGTGATAAATCTTTGTATTTTCGTTTCCGGTAGTTCGGGCAGTTTTTCTGAAATTTCTTTCTTCCATTTTTCGTCAACAATTACCGGCATTAAATCGGGATCAGGAAAATATCTGTAATCATGGGCTTCTTCTTTGCTTCTCATTGGGATAATTTCATTTGAGTCGGCATTCCATAAGAGAGTCTGCTGAATAATTTTTCCGCCGTCTTCAACAATCTCAATCTGTCTTTTAATTTCATATTCCAAAGCACGTTCAACATTTCGGAATGAATTCATATTTTTAACTTCAGTTTTTGTCCCAAGTTCCTTTTGACCTCTAGGTCTGATTGACACATTCGCATCACAGCGTAGAGAACCTTCTTCCATATTTCCGTCACAGACTCCCAAATAGGTAAGTATCTGTTTTAATTTTGTGAGATAGAGGAATGCTTCACGGGGTGATCGAAGATCCGGTTCGCTGACAATTTCAATAAGAGGAACACCGCACCGGTTAACATCAACAAGAGTTTGGGAACCCTGATCATGAATTGATTTGCCTGCATCTTCCTCCATGTGAATTCTCGTTATTCCGATTTCCTTTTTCGAATCGCCAGCTAATTCAATCTCAAGATACCCCTGCTCACAAATCGGTTCCTCATACTGCGAGATTTGATAACCCTTTGGAAGATCAGGGTAAAAGTAATTTTTCCTTGCGAAAATCGACCGCTCATTAATAACACAGTTTGTGGCTAATCCAACAAGCACAGAAAATTCTACCACCTTTTTATTCAATACAGGCAATACTCCCGGATGTCCCAAACAAATGGGGCAAAGATTTGTATTAGGGGGCATCCCGAATTTTGTTGAACATCCGCAAAACAATTTTGTGTCGGTTAACAATTGAGCGTGAACTTCTAGACCGATTACAGCTTCGTATTTATCTGACATTTTTATTTTATATTTTTTGTTTGGCAAATATAATTAAAAAGAAACTTAATTTTTAGCGATACAGCACTGTGTCAAAATCTAAATGAAAAGTTTACTATCTTCAATTAATAAAATATCTTAATATTCTTTGTTTAGTTAGGGAGATTATATGAAACTTGATGTATTAATATTTGCGGCACATCCCGATGATGCTGAATTATCGATGGGCGGCACAATTATAAAATTAACAAAAGCTGGTCTTTCGGTCGGACTAATTGATCTAACCCGCGGAGAACTGGGTACACGGGGAACACCCGAAATTAGAGAAGCCGAAGCCGAAGAGGCGTCAAAAATTTTAGGACTTACAATCAGAGAGAATCTAAATTTGCCAGACGGTAAAATAAAGATGAATGAAGAGGCAATGCTCAAAGTAGTCTCAATGATCAGAAAATTTAAACCCAAAATTTTATTTGCTCCATATTTTAATGACCGTCATCCCGATCATATCGGTACCAGCCAAATTGTGAAGGAAGCAATGTTTTTTACAGGACTTCCGAAAATTATTACCTTTGAAGCAGGCAAAAATCAGTCCGCATACAGACCATTAAAATTATTTTATTTTATGCAGACGTATCAGTTTGAGCCCAAATTTATTGTGGATATTAGTGATGCGTTCGAAGACAAAATGAAATCGGTACTTGCGTTTGGAACTCAATTTTATAATCCTGAAAGTAAAGAACCCGAAACGTTTATCAGTCAGCCAAAATTTATTAAATATTTAGAAGCCCGCGCATTAGCGTACGGATTCCAAATTGGCAAAGGATACGGCGAACCTTTCTTCTGTGAAGAGGAGATTGAATTAGATTTGATCAACATGTTAAATAAAGTTTAAGGAGTAGTATTATGAAAGTTGCATTTATTGGTACAGGTTTGATGGGAAATCCCATGGCTATTAAAATATTTGAACAGGGACATGACCTGATTGTATATAACCGCACAAAATCAAAAACAGAAAATTTAGCTGAGAAAGATATAGAAGTTGCAGATACTGTTAAAGAGGCTGTTGAAAATTCGGAAGTGGTGATAGTAATGCTTTCCGATTATTACGCAGTCAGCGAAGCCCTGTTCGGAGAGAAGATCAGCTACAGCGGTAAGACAGTGATCCAAATGAGCACGGTGGCTTCAGGGGAAAATTTAATTGCAAAGGAGAGAGTTGAAAGTACCGGAGGAGAGTTTATTGAAGCCCCGGTTCTTGGAAGTATACCACAAGTGGAAGAACGTAAACTCACCGTTATCACGGGATGTTCAAAAGAGCAATTTGAAAAATGGAAAAAATTTCTAACTGCCTTCGGCGATAATGTAATTCATATGGGGGATGTAGGATTGGCTTCAGTTGCAAAACTCTCGCTTAATCAACTGATCTCAACTCTCACTGCTGCATTTTCAACCAGTCTCGGTTTAGTTTTGGCGAGAGGAGTTGATTTAGAAAAGTTTATGACCATTTTGAGAAACAGCCCGCTTTATGCGCCGACATTTGATAAAAAACTTGATAGAATGGTAAACCGTGATTTTTCGCAACCTCACTTTCCTCTAAAACATATGCTGAAAGATGTCAGTCTTTTTCTTAACGAGGCAAAGGCTTCAGAAATAAACACAGCCCAATTGGAAGGAGTTAGAGATATAATTAAAACCGGTCTGGAAATGAGAATGGGTGAATTAGATTATTCAGCGCTTTATAATGCTGTTCATCCTGAAAAGTAACCCAACGAGTTTTAAGTTATTCTACATTTGAATATTAGAAAATATATCAACTTTAGTTAAAAGGTTTATTGAATCGTTGAAAAATAATCTGCATCGTATTGATTAAAAAAATGGAGAAACTATGAGTTACTACAATTCGAAAAAAGTTAATTATTCTTTTGATGAAGCAATCGAAAAGATCACAAAAGAGCTCAAGGAAGAAGGATTCGGAATTTTAACCGAGATCGATGTAAAAGAAACACTGAAGAAAAAATTAGATGTCGATTTTAGAAAGTACAAAATTCTTGGTGCGTGCAATCCTCCTTTTGCACATAAGGCACTCAGTGCCGAGGCTCATATTGGGGTGCTTCTGCCCTGCAATATTATTGTTCAGGAAATGGAAGACGGATCCGTAGATGTTGCTGCAGTAAACCCGATGGAATCTATGCAGGCAGTTAAAAACCCGGAATTAGAAACCATTGCGTCTGAAGTTACTGGAAGATTAGATAAAGCATTAAGCCGTATTTAAATTTGTTTCGGAGGTTGTCTCAAATGTATAAAAACCGTTGAAACGGTTATAAGAAGTTATGTTTTTCACTTGCATTTTTCCCACGTTTGAAAACGTGGGTTAATGCAAAAGAATTCTTTTGAGCCAGCCTCATTTTTTATTTCCTTCCTCAAATTCAAATAATAAATCCTTATATTTCTTTTCTGCATTTTTATCATTTTTAACAAAAATTAACAATTTTTCATTGAAACTTTTCGATTTACAACTTGTAGAAATTCAGTTGAAAATAATAATTGTTGATCAATAATTTAGAGAGGACTGTTTTGGAGATCACCGAACTTAATGAAAAAATTAAACATGAGAGCGCATTTATTGATGTTCTTTTCAATGAAATCGGCAAAGTTATTGTCGGTCAAAAAGAGATGGTCGAAAGACTTGTAATTGGTCTTTTGGGCAACGGACACATTTTATTGGAAGGTGTTCCGGGACTGGCTAAAACTTTGGCGATCAAAACTCTTGCCCAGTCGATGAAAGCTAAATTTCAAAGAATACAATTTACACCGGATCTTCTGCCGGCTGACTTGATCGGGACTATGATTTACAATCAGAAAGACGGCGCATTTTCAATTAAAAAAGGTCCTGTCTTTTCAAATTTTATTTTGGCTGATGAAATTAACCGCGCACCTGCCAAAGTACAGAGTGCCCTTTTAGAGGCAATGCAGGAGCGTCAAGTTACAATTGGTGAAAACACATTTAAGTTGGAAGAACCGTTTCTGGTGCTCGCAACTCAAAACCCGATTGAGCAGGAAGGAACTTATCCTTTGCCTGAAGCTCAAGTAGATAGGTTTATGCTGAAAGTAAAAATTTCTTATCCTAAGCGGGATGAAGAGCTTTTAATAATGAGGCAAAATGTGAATTTAACTGCCGGTACAATAAACCAGGTAATCTCGCCCGAAGATATTCTGAAAGCACGTAAGCTTATTCAGGATGTTTATATTGATGAAAAAATTGAAAGGTATATTCTGGATATTGTATTCGCAACAAGAAACCCCAAAGAGTACGGGCTTGATAATTTGGAAGATCTAATTAATTACGGCGGTTCGCCGAGAGCTACTATCAATCTTGCTTTAGGCGCCAGAGCAATGGCATTTATTAAACGCCGCGGATATGTTATTCCCGAAGATGTGCGGGCGGTCTGCATGGATGTGCTGCGCCATCGTATTGCGGTTACTTACGAAGCTGAGGCTGAAGAGATAACATCCGAAAATATTATTCAGGAAATTTTGAACAAAGTTGAAGTCCCTTAATAGATAATTACTAACGCACACAATTACATTTAAATGCTTACAAAAGAACTTCTCAAACAAGTAAGACAGATAGAGATTAGAACACGCGGATTAGTTAACGAAGTGTTCTCCGGTGAATACCATTCTGTATTTAAAGGAAGGGGAATGGAATTTTCCGAAGTGCGTGAATACCAGATCGGCGATGATATCCGCAGCATTGATTGGAACGTTACAGCAAGATTCGGGCATCCCTACATCAAAATATTTGAAGAGGAAAGGGAGCTAACCGTAATGCTGCTTATCGATTTGAGCGGATCGCTCGTATTTGGAAGTGTTGAAAAAACAAAGCAGCAGATTGCCGCCGAGCTTAGCTCAATACTTGCATTTTCAGCGATGAAGAACAACGATAAAGTAGGACTTGTATTATTTACTGATCAGATCGAAAAATTTGTTCCGCCCAGAAAAGGAAGAAGTCACGTACTTAGAATTATCAGAGAAGTTTTGTCGTTCGAGCCTCAGGGAAACCGGACAAACATAAAAGGTGCGCTCGAATATTTTAATCATGCAATAAAAAAGAAAAGTATCGCCTTTTTAATATCCGATTTTATTGATGACGGGTACGATAAAATTTTAAAGATAGTCGGTAAAAAGCATGATCTGATTGGAGTAGTGCTGAACGACCCGGGAGAAAAAGAACTGCCGGATGCCGGACTAATCAGTTTTAGAGATGCGGAAACAA
>JAENZU010000288.1 GCA_016841125.1 Melioribacter sp.
AGTAAATGTCTCACTTCGGTTTGATTCGGATCCGGGTAGCGGTTTAATTTGAGTTCAGTTAGTCCCGCGATTTCTTGATCATAAGGGTTTTCATTTGCATCAAGCAGAATGCCGCTTAGATTAGTGCTTCTTGCCGAAGTATAAGGTTTTAACTTTTTAATATTGGGTCTTACTAAATCATCAAGATTCATTTTTTCATCCTTATTTTTACAGCTCTTGCGTGTGCGGAAAGATCTTCCGCTTCAGCGAAATTGATAATAGTTGAGGATAATTTCGCAAGTCCTTCATAACTTAATTTTTGATATGTGATACTTTTCATAAATGATTCAACACCAACGCCGCTGAATGTTTTTGCATAACCGGATGTCGGCAGTGAATGGTTAGTACCGGAGGCATAATCCCCCGCGCTCTCCGGGGAATAATTCCCGATAAAAACCGACCCGGCATTTGTTATCATCTCGGTATAAATTTCCGCGTCATCAATACTCAAGATTAAATGTTCGGGTGCGTATTGGTTGCTTAAATTTATTGCTTCATCTATGGAAGCGGTTAAAATGATAGAAGAATTCTCTAGTGCTTTTTCTGCAATTTGTTTTCTCGGTAATTCTACAAGCTGCAGATTCACTTCACGCAATGCTGATTCTGCTATTTGTTTGCTGGGTGTAACTAAAATCACTTGTGAATCCATTCCATGTTCTGCTTGGGATAAAAGATCAGCGGCAATAAAAGCGGGCTCTGCAGTATCATCGGCAATTATCAAAACTTCACTTGGTCCGGCAGGCATATCGATAGCTGCTCCCTCCGGATCAATGCTGATCAGCATTTTAGCCGCAGTAACATATTGATTTCCTGGACCGAAAATTTTATCAACCTTTTGAAAGTCTTCACCGCCGTAAGCCATCAGCGCAATTGCCTGCGCGCCTCCTATTTTATAAACCTCTGTTACCCCCGCAAATTTGGCAGAGTATAGAATTGCCGGATTTAAATAGTTATTCTTGGCCGGCGAGCAAGCTGCAATGCGCGTACAACCTGCAATAGAAGCCGGTATTCCAAGCATCAACATTGTAGAAGGCAGAGGGGCGGTGCCCCCCGGAATGTACAATCCAACAGAATCAATTGGTTTGTATTTTCTATAACAATGTATCCCGGCACTAATCTCAGCCTCAATATTAAGCGGTTTTTGGAGTTTATGAAATTTGCGGATATTCGATGCTGCATCATCAATAGCGTTTTTAATTTTTATATCCAAGTCTTTCTCTGCTTGCAAAAATTCTTTTTCCGTCACTTTAATTTCCGATGCGGTCAGACCGTCAAATTTCTGTGCATAATTTAGTGCGGCAGGCAAACCGTTTAATTTAATATCTGATAAAATTGGACGAACACTTTCAAAGACTGTCTCAAAATCTACCGCCGGTCTTTTTAAAAGTTCCTTCTTCTCGTTTGATGTTAGTTTATAATATTCAATTATTTTCATGGTACAAGATTCTCGATTGGTAATAAAAGAATTCCCGAAGCACCCTCATGTTTTAGTTCATCTATTATTTCCCAAAACTTTTCTGTTGGAATCACCGCGTGTAGCGCAAGCATTTCAGGATCTGCCAATGGTAAAATTGTCGGGCTTTTCAACGAAGGGATTATATTTTTTATATTCTCAAGTGAATCTTTAGACACATTCATCATTAAATACTTTGAATTTCTTGCTGCTAGTACACTATCCATGCGTAATAATAATTTTTTAAGCAATTGTTCCTTAACGTGATCACTTAATAAATCTTTGTTGCCTATTAAAACTGATTCGGATTGAAACACTGTAAACGATTTTTTCAATTTATTGAATCTGAGTGTGTTGCCTGTTGAAACGATATCACAAATACAATCGGCAATACCCAATGAAGGAGCTATTTCAACCGAGCCGCTGATATCAATTATCTTTGCGGAAATTTTATTTTTATGAAGATAATTTTCGAGTATTCTCGGATGCGAGGTTGCAATCTTTTTACCGTTAAGATCATTGGCTGAATTAAGAGTTGAGGCTTCGGGTATCCCAATCATTAGTTGACATCTTCCGAATCCTAATTTTTTTACAATCTCAACTTCTGCGTTTTTTTCTAATAAAACATTTTCACCAACTATTCCTAAATCCGCAACTCCGTCCTGTACATATTCCGGAATATCATCATCGCGCAGAAATAAAAGATCAAGATTGAAATTTCTAACGGGTAAGAAAAGACGCTCGGAATAGTTTTCAAATTCCAGTCCGCAATTTCGTAATAACTGCAGCGATTTTTCCGATAATCTTCCCTTTTTCTGAATTGCCAGTTTTAATTTTCCATTTTCCATTATCATTCCTTTAAACGAAAAAACCCCGGTTGTGCCGGGGTCTTTTGAATTATAAAAAATATTAATATTTATTTACCGGCACCAGAGATTTTTTCCCAATGATGAATAAGATGCGCGGTATGTAAGGTGTTCTGTGTCATAATTTTAATTAGGCCAAAAATACAAAAAGATTAATGAAATCAAAATGAAAATAAAATTTATTGATATTTTTTAGCTTCTCTTATTAAAACTTTGATCAAATTATAACGTTTTATATTCTGTACTTTTAAAGCGAGGTTTTATTTTCTGTTCTAAATTTAGCAACTTACCTTTCACGGGTTTAGCTATTAAAAAGACAATTTTTATTTGAAAATTCTATCGGCAAAGTGAAATGATTTCCTTAAATTGTATACTCTACTTTTAGCCCCCGTAGCTCAGTGGATAGAGCGATGGCCTCCGGAGCCATGTGCGTAGGTTCGATTCCTACCGGGGGTACCAATATTTTAATCTCTTTCTCAATTCTAGCTCCAAATAATAAAAAAAATATACAGAAAAATTCGATTGTTATTTAGGACAATATATCTATATTTATTTTTCAATTATGGTTATTCTCCCTGTGTCAATCTACAGCTGTTGTTTGATTTAATTCGTAGAATATTTGTTAATCAACCATTTCAAATTTTTCAGTGGAGAGTCTAATTGTTAAATTTAATTTCTAAATTCGCACTCCTAATATTATTAGCCGCAGTTCTTACTCTAATTTTAACAGGAAACTTAATTTCAGAATCATTATTGGTAATCGCCCTGCAGATCCTAGCTATAACATTAAGTATCTGGGCTCGTAGAAGTTTTCAATCGAATCAATTTAGTATTCATGCGGAACCTGCTGAAGGAAAATTGATTTCTAAAGGTCCTTATAAATTTATACGTCACCCGATGTACACCGCTGCCCTACTTCTAATTTGGGTTAGCATATTCGGACATCTAACGACTCTCACTTTCTTCATCGGTTTTATAGTTACTGGCGTAACTGCTGTTAGGATCTTAACTGAAGAAAAGTATCTCCGCAAGCATTTCACTGATTATGGAGAATACATGCTTCACACAAAAAGACTTATCCCTTATATTATTTAAATTATCAAATTATTGTTTTCAATTAAATAAGCCTTAAAGCGTTTTTGTAGTTTGAAAAATTATTATTCTACTATCTCTAATATTAAAAGGAGTTGATATGACAACAATAAATCCCTATTTAACATTTAATGGAAATTGTGAAGAGGCATTTAATTTTTATAAATCTGTTTTCGGCGGGGAATTCCCTTATGTTGGAAAATTTAAAGATATGCCGGATAACCCCAATTACCCAGTCCCAGAGGCAGATAGAGAAAAGATAATGCACATTTCGCTACCCATCAGTAAAGAAACCGTTTTAATGGGAAGCGATACGTCTGAAGCGTTTGGTAAATCGACAATTGAAGGAAATAACTTTTCTATTTCGATCAATACAGATTCTGTTGAAGAAGTTACTAGAATTTTTAATGAACTCTCTGCCGGCGGAAAAATTAAAATGCCTCTCGAAAAAACTTTCTGGCAGGCATACTTTGGAATGTTTGTTGATAAATTCGGTATTCACTGGATGGTAAACTGCGAGTTGAAAGAACACAAAAAGTTTGAAGCAGAAAATAGAAAAGATTAATAACTAATTTGACCAATCCAAACTAGTTATTTTAATTTTTGATATATAAAGATTACAGCAATGTAGTAAACAAAAAGAAAGACAGTATAATGATTTTTGATGTCTGATTGAAAAGCCGAAGAGACGATTCATTTTGATTCGTATTAACTGCAATTAAATCAGTCAAATTCTGTTGTTTGATGAAATATTTAAAACTAATAACATTACTTTATTTCTTTTTCACTTTTACAGTATTCCACCTCTTGAGGTATTAGAATATTTTCCGTTTTATTGTAATTTTTCATACTGGTATTTTTAGATTCAAATGTGCAGTAAATATAAAATTGCATTTAAACTCTTGACTTAATGCTCAATCAAATCTGAACGTGATCAAAAGTCAAATATATCTACGTTATAAGTTGGTACTTCAATTTGCTACAAGGCTTTCATGGACTCAGCAGATAAGAGTAACAAAAAATACCTTGTGCAGTTTATGGGAATGGATTGCAATAAGTTTGGCGGGCTAGAAAGATTTATAATCAGTCTATCCCAATCGCTCCAAAAGGAATCCATTTTTTTAATTCTTGTTTATAACTCCCTTCCTATTTCAGAAGTCTATCTAAAAAAGCTGCAAGACAACGAGATAATCATATTTACTGCAAATGCGCAAAGTCCATTGGCTATGTTGAAAACAATCATTAAAATAAAACGGATGTACAATCCCTATCTTTTTCATTCCCATTTTCAACCGGTGTTTTCTTGTGTTTTGGGATTTCTTTTGGGGTATAAAGAGAGGTGGGTATCTCTAAGAACAATGCTTCACAACAAAAAATGCAGTGAAAATGTTGACACAGGCAAACTGAGCCTCAAGGCGCGTATTTGCAGATACATGGTGAATCATACTGCGACAAGATTTTTTGCGGTCAGCAAAGCTGTTAGAATTCAATATTCATGCTTATATCCTTCAATTAAAAATAGAATTGAAACATTTTATATGGGCGCGGATGAAAATAACTACGATCGCAAAATAATTCGTACCAAGCTAAATTTAAACGATGAAAAAGTATATATCTGCTGTGTGGCATTCGCTCTGCCAATAAAAGGGATCGACATATTAATAGATGCAGCAAAATTGCTTAAACATAAATTGAATATCAATAATTTTGAAATATGCTTGATTGGATTAGATGAAAAATTGGATTTCACGATAAATCTAAAAAGGCTAATTGTTGA
>JAENZU010000289.1 GCA_016841125.1 Melioribacter sp.
GAAATTAAAAAGTGATCTAATGAACCTTTGAAAGCTTCCACCCGGTTTTCTTCCCACATTTCTAAAGTATCGGAATCAACAGATGTCATCTCACTAAAATAAGTTTTAACCATATATTGTAATCGTTTATCAACATCATCATATTTAAAATTAATAAACTCACATATTAATTTGAAACCCAGTGCAAAATTATTTATCTGAAGAGGTCTGTCTGTTGATACCTGAAGAATGTGCGGGAAAGGATGTTTGAAATTTATGTAAACTTCATTAGTGATAAAACAATCTTCCGCAAATTTAGTATTGCCTAAGAATAGTCTTTTAAATCTTTTCAAATCACGATGCCATTCGTTGGGTTTTTCGGATATCACCTCTACGTTCTCAAGATTTATCGGTTTAGGGATCAGGCTAAAATCTAATATCATATTTGTATTTGCTTTCACGTTTATGATGTCGGATTTAGGTTTGTACCCAAGCATTGAAACAACAATCTCATGCTCTGCCGGAACTATATTTTTGATTGTGAATTCGCCGTTCTTATTGGTTGTGGTACCCCAGATTGTACCGGAAATATAAACATTTACATTTGGAAGAGGTTCAAATGTTTCGGAATCGGTTACTGTGCCGCTTAACTTGTTGCTGTAATTTTGAGCCAGTGAGATCGAAAAGAAAATTGTAAATACTAACAGCATTGTTTTCATAAAAATTTCCCCGGCATAATTTTGCTTCATTTATATTTATTTAAAACGTTGTCTTCCAAATCCAAACAAACGATAAATTTTGAAGGCAGCTTTATTTTTTTAAGATAGAGTTTAGGTGCTTTCCGAGATCTATACAGAATTGCTCTTCTGTATGCAGAACACTTAATGCAAGTGCATTCTGTTTAAATTTCTCTAAGAGAGATCTATCATTATTAATTTTGACAATTACACTTATGATTTGATCTTTATCTTCCGGATCGATGATAAACCCAAGATCATATTTTTCGGTGTGCCATCCAATTAATCCTTTTCTGCAGGCGATTATTGGTTTTTGCATAATCGATGCTTGAAATAAGACTCCGCTCATAGAATAAAAATCGAGATATCCCACCCAAACAACATCAGCGGCAGAAAATAATTTTGATTCCTCATTTCGTGATAAATATTTATCGAGAATAATTATTTTGTTTTCTTTAATAAATGCATTTATCTTTTCTGAATTTAAGAGGTTTTTGACATCTGGCTCGATTACACCGGCACTCAGTATCTTAACATTTTCAATCTCTTTTTCAACTAATGCGTTTATCAGATTTGCAACGCCTTTTCTTCCTGATATAACACCGTAAACAAGTATTACCATATCATTATCGTTTATTCCCATTGAGCTTCTAAAATTTTTGCGAATACCCGAATTTGTTTCGTCATCATTTTCAAACTGCGAATCAATTATTCCTGGTTCATTCAGTAAATGGAGTTTAGGCTTATTTTTGATTCTTTTCTTTTGAAGATAGTCGAGAAGAGTCGGATCCGTAATACCAATGAATTTACATTTCTCTCTTTTCAAGAGCGATAATAGAACTAACTTTTTTAGCTTTTCTTTAGTCACATTTTTTATAGTAGAATCAGTTTCCATGTGGAAAAAATTATGGAGGAGGATACCTCCATAAGGAAGTCCGCCGATTGCATTGAAGCTTAGCACAAGATAATGGCTGAAGTGATTTAAGAAGGGTAAAAACAGAAATTCACATTCGGGAAATGCATTTAGAACTTTTTTTATTTCTTTTAGATAGGCACGGGTCTTATATAATTTATTCAAATAACTATTTTTGGAATAAACTATCTTCGCATCTATTGGAATTATCTCTAATTGAGGTTGTGGTTTTTCAAAAACATCTTTGAATATTGAGGACTTAAAGCTCGATTCCAAAGTAATGAAAATAACTTTATAACCCGAGTCCACAAGAGCCTTGATAGCAAGTTTTGCATATTGTAAATAATGGCCTCCTAAATTAGCCTCAAATACTGCTACTGTTTTAATTATTTCCTCACTTCCATTGGACAACTATTTTATTAGTAGAGGTATTTGAAATTGTCCAATAAATTTAATTGTAAAAAATGATGGCCCGAAAATAAAATGAATATTAGAAAATGTATATCAAAAAACCGGAGTAAACTAAGTTCACTCCGGTATAATAATTTATTTTTCTTTCATAAAAGGATAACGCCAATCTTTAGGCGGATCGAATGTTTCTTTCAGTGTTCGTGCAGTCATCCAGCGCAGAATATTCATTGCGCTGCCGGCTTTATCGTTTGTACCGGAAGCTCTTCCGCCGCCGAACGGCTGCTGACCTACTACTGCTGCAGTAGGTTTATCATTAATATAAAAGTTGCCGGCTGTGTTTTTTAATTTGTCGGACATTTTGACTAATGCTTTTCTGTCCTGACCCCAAATTGCACCAGTTAAAGCGTAAGGTGAAGTTGTGTCGCAGAGGTCCAATGCTTCGTCAAATTTTTCATCTTCGTAAACATAGATGGTTAATACCGGACCAAAAATTTCTTCCTGCATTGTTTTGAATTCGGGATTTGTAGTTATAATTGTAGTCGGTTCAATGAAGTATCCAACTGAATCATTGTATTTGCCGCCTGTAATAAATTCAGCTTCGTCTGAGTTTGCGGCATAATCGATATATTCTGTAATTGATTCAAAGGCGCCTTTGTCGATTACCGCACCCATGAAATTAGTGAAGTCTTCTATATCTCCCATTTTCATTTTGCCGACCTCTTCAACATACTTCTCTTTAAATTCCGGCCAAATTGATTGTGGTATATACATTCTTGATGCGGCCGAACATTTTTGTCCCTGGTACTCAAAAGCACCACGAATAGCAGCTACGACCAATGCATCAACATCTGCAGTGTTGTGTGCGAATATAAAATCTTTTCCGCCTGTTTCGCCAACAATTCTCGGATAATATTTATTTGTTTTTAGATTTTCGGAAATCGTTTTCCACATTCCCTGCAATACTGCTGTTGAACCGGTAAAGTGAACGCCTGCTAAATGAGGGCTTTCCATCACAGGGTTTCCAACTTGACCACCTGAACCAGGCACAAAGTTGATAACACCTTTCGGTAATCCGGCTTCTTCAAAAAGCTTCATCAAATAATAAGCAGAATAAACGGCACTGGACGCAGGTTTCCAAAGTGAAACGTTACCCACAATTGCCGGAGCTGTAGGGAGGTTGCCTGCTATTGAAGTAAAGTTAAACGGGGTAACGGCAAAAACGAAACCTTCCAAAGGTCTGTATTCCAAACGGTTCCACATTCCTGCAGGCGAATAAGGCTGATCCGCCATTAATTGTGTCATGTAATAAGTGTTGAAACGGTAAAAATCTATCAGTTCGCAGGCAGAATCAATTTCAGCCTGGTATGCTGTTTTTGATTGACCGAGCATTGTAGCTGCATTTAAAGTAGCGCGCCAGGGACCGGCAAGCAGATCAGCCATTTTCAAAAATATTGCGGCACGGTGTTCCCAAGGTATTTCAGCCCATTCTTTTCGGGCTTCCAAAGCGGCTTCAATTGCCATCTCAACTTCTTTTTTACCAGCTTTATGGTAAACGCCTAAAACGTGATCTTTCTTGTGAGGTATTATCATTTCGGCTGTGTTGCCGGTTTTTACCTCCTCACCACCAATGATCAACGGAACTTCAATCTTTTGATTTTTTAATTCATGAATTTTTTTCTTTAATTCTTCCTTTTCTGGACTGCCGGGAGCATACATTTTTATCGGTTCATTTACTGGCACCGGAACTTTAAAATATGCATTTGACATTACTTTACCTCCATACTAATTCAATTACTTAAAATGATTTATCTGTTCAATTCTACAAAATTATTTTAGTAAAAATAGTATTAACCGTCCCGAAAAACAAACGAAACAGTTCGGCTCGGGAATAGTTTTTAACGAGGTATGAAAAAGAATAGCCCGCAGAAGCAGAAGCAGAAGTAGCAGGATATAAAATTGGGAACGAAATTAAATGTTAATTTTTAGTCTTCTCTTTTTTGCCATCATCAAAAATGCTCTCTTCAATACCTTGATTGACTTTATAATTTTCATAACTGACTGTGACTGTTCCGGTCATCGGTTCGTTCTTTCTTTCCTTTTTCTTTGTTTGCGGTTCGTCGGGATTATTAAATTCTCCCGATAGAGTTGCGGGAATTTGGAGATCTGAAACATTGAATGAAAAAGTTACCTGAGATGGGAGTCCCCACTTGCTGCTGTTTTCATATTCGAGTTCAATTGTTAATGTGCCGCTCCGTTTTGTAGTAGTCTCAATTTTACGCACAACATTTTTTTTGCTGTCGATCCACAATGACGAAAGGATCACATCTAATGAATCGTTATTGGGAATAACTTTAACTACATCAACTTTGTGACCATTCAATTCTTCACTCTTGGTGTAAAGGGCATTATATTCTCCGTTCAATAATTTGGTGGGTGAAAAGTTAAGTCCCTCTTTCGGCAGCAATGCAAACCCCTCCGATTTCAACCTAACTTTATCCGGCTGCTTAAAGTAAATAGTTGCATGTGTTTCCGGTACCCTTAAAAAATTTACATCAACTTTAATTGAAGCGTCAACACTGTAATCTTTTATCTGACCAAACTTTTCTTTCACTCCATCCAATATTTTATATGGGTCTTTATCCTGCGCTGTGATAATCGAAGCTGCGGCAATTAATATTAAAAAGATTTTTTTCATTTTGATCGACTCTTAAATTTTTATTTTCAATTAACTGAGAATATCTTTCTTGATAAATATGTAAAGGGTTATTAGATAAAAGCCAACAATGTGGATCCCGAGTATCAATCCGGATTTTGCGATTTCGTAATAGTTAACGGGGTCGTCAAAAACGTCGCGCCATCTGGACATATAATTTGTGAATAGAAACGGCTTGATACTGCTTAGCACTTCGATCGGTATTGCGGATAGGATAATGAAAATTATGATCACCGCCATTGAAGCAACAATAGGACCGATTGCATTTTCCACGAGTGAAGAGAAGAGGAAAGATAAACCGAAAACAGTTGCCATACTTAAAGTTGCGTATCCGTAAGCTAAAAAGAAACGCCATAAAACATCATCTGCAGCGATGATATAAATTTTTTCTTTTAACACCTGCATTTCACCGGTTCCGAAAATTGCCATGCTTCCTAAAAGACTTACTATC
>JAENZU010000290.1 GCA_016841125.1 Melioribacter sp.
ACTAATATTTTCTAAGGTTTACACGCCTCTGGCGTGGCTTGACTGCAATATAACTTTAAGAAACTATTTCAAGCCCAAGAAAATCTAAATCGGGATTAGATACTGATCTTTTACAAATAATGTTACTATTGCGTTATTGATAAATTTTCCTAATGAACAATCGGCGTCAAAGATATTGATATGTTTCAACATAAGCAGAATCAATACCCGTGCTGGTAACAAATGAAACTGTTCTGGAAATCGGGTAACATGAATCATCATATTCGTATGTATATCTGGATTCCGAGCTAAACTCTGAACTGTTTCTGACCGTTCTTCTTGATATCACATTATTTTTTTGTATGGCCGCTTCGTAGTTTAACCGATCTTTCAAATTATAAAGGGGGTTTATCTTATTGTCATATTTACTTGTGGTCACTTCACTTAATCCGCCGGGATTGGTTAACCTTTTTTCAATAATATTTCCATTAAAATAGAAGGGATAATCGGTTGTAAGTGCAAGTTGATTCGTAATACTAAACTGTTCTTTTTTAATCAATTGATTGGCTCCGTCATAAGAATATTTTAATACTGCAATCAACTGATAGCTGCCGGTTTCATCTTTTATTTTGTAGTGCATACTGTCCAGTCTTCCATCAAATGAAGAATTGTAATAATATTGTTTTAGAAATTCTCCACTCTCCGCAAGGTAGATTTCCGATTGAGGTTTTTCCGCCCCGTTGTAATTCAATTCTATAGAAGTTACAACCTTACCCTTTGAAACTTGTTCATACCGGGAAAACTTTCCATTCTCATATTGAAAGGAAGTATAATTATTTGAATCTTGAATCATTTTGCTTAACATTGGCGGGTCATAAGTTGGCGGACTATCAACATTATTGTCATCGCAACCTGACACAAATAGAAACATGATAATTAAAACTGCTAATGATGATTTTGACATGCTTACTACTCCTTTTTTTGTGGAAAAAGAAAGTAGATTTTTTCGATAGTTCCCCCTTCAGCAAATCATGAAAAAATTATATTCAGATTATATTAAGTGCCTCATTTAAATTAGAACAAAACTAATAATTTTAGTTTAACCTATACATATCTATAAGCTATTTCAAGAGACTTCTTTTTCTCTTTATTATTGGCCCTCCAAAATATACGGAATTGGTTATAGAACGGAAGTGCGCATTTAGATCAAAATTTTCTTCAGAGTTTTCAATACTTCTTTAAGTTCAAAAGGTTTTGCAATATATTCACTTATTCCTTTCGATAGAAATTCTTCTTTATCACTTTCTGCAGCATATGCAGTAACAGCAATAATTGGGGTTTTTTCATAACCCGGCAGCTCTCTAATAAACTGGGTAAGCTGCAAACCATCCAGCTCGTCACCTAAGTTGATATCCATTAGAATCGCATCATATTGATCAGATTTAACTTTAGCCAAACCCTCGGCGGATGTTGAAGCAAGTTCAACTTTATAATGTTTGGAAAGAATTTTATTTATAATTTTCCGCGCACTTGTATCATCTTCAATATAGAGAATCCGTTTCCCATTCAATTCTGCACCATCCTCATTTACTGAAGATTCATCCAGATGCTCTAAGGAAGAAACTTCTATTTTATTATCCGGCTGTTTGGATTCCTTTTTCTTTATATTCTCAATTGGTAATACGATCGTGAATTTTGAACCGACACCAACAATACTATCTAAATAAATTATGCCGTTTAGCAATTCTATATTTTTTTTAGCGATCGACAACCCCAAACCAGAACCTTGGAAGCTTCTTGTGGTACCTTCGCTTGCCTGCCGAAATTCATCCCAAATAACATTTTGTTTTTCCTCGGAAATACCAATACCGGAATCTTCAATATTAATTAGTGCTAGCTGTGCGTCATCTTTTTGCTCAGTGTTTAATGAAATTTTGATGTATCCCTTGTTGGTAAACTTAACAGCATTGCTTACATGGTTAACAAGGGTGCTCATAATAATTCTTTCACTTGAGTGAATCATGAGTGAATCCGCATTAATTTCTTTTATAAACGAAAGCTGCTTCTGTTCAGCAGACTTTGCGAATTGAGCGTAAACTTCTTCTACTAGTTTTACAACATCGCAATCGGCAAGCTGAGGTTTGCTCACATCAAACTCAAGTTTGGTAAGTTCAAGAATTTTAGTCAGAGTATCAGTCAGCCTGCGTGATGCTTCTAAAATTCCTTCGACCAGTTCCCTATCCTGAGAATCATTTAACGATTCAAGTAGAAGTTGTGCATATCCCATTATTCCAACAAATGGTGTTCTTAGTTCATGACTCATATTAGCAAAGAAAAATGATTTAACCCGGTTCATTTCTTCTGCCTTTTCCTTTGCGGTAACCAATTCTTCCATCATCATCTTTTGTTCTGTTATATCTTCTGTTACAGAAACAAAATGCGTAATATCGCCATTTTCATTTACTATCGATGAAATAATAATTCTAGCCCAAAAAACTCCTCCATTCTTTTTCTTATTGAGTATTTCTGAATTGAAATCTCGCCCGGATAGTATTGTATCCCACATAGCTTCATAAAAATCTTTAGAATGTTTGCCGGAATTTAATATCTTCGGATTTTTACCGATCACCTCTTCCCAGTTGTAGCCTGTGAGTCGCTGGAACTGTGGATTTACATATTCAATTTTACCGAAGTTGTCTGTTATAACAATCGACACCGGACTTTGTTTAATAACCTTTGATAGCTTGGAAGTAGTTTCTTTTGCTCTTTTCCGCTCTAAATAAATACTCAGTTCCTGAGAGAGCATTTCAAAAAGTTCGAGATCTGCAAAAGAATAAGTGTTCTTATTACGGTAATTGTAAGTATAAATTACACCAATTATTTTGCCGCCAATACGGAGGGGAATGCCTATAAAAACTTCAGGGATATTCTCTTTAAATTCATTTTTCATTCCGGCAAGAATTTGGGTTAAATCCTGTTTTTGTAAAATGTTTATCTTCCCTGAATTAAAAACAAATTCTGCAAATGCCCGGATCGAGGGCTCCAAATCTTCACCGGAATAATTCTTCAAAATTTTTGCATCATCAGAATTATCATCAATTAAAATTGCGCTCATGAACTCAGTATCAAAAACACTCGAGGCTTCGGATTTAATTGAATCGAATAATGTTCTGAAATTTTTTAGTGAGTAAACCGCATCAGAAGTTAAATAGCGTATTTCTTTTGCAAGATGATTTCTTTTTTGCTCGGAAACATTTTGTAATATACAATGAGTTTGGACAAAATTACCATTCGAGTCGAAAGCTATCCTACTGTCAATCGATACGTCAATTTTAGTTCCGTTGCCGCAGATCATCTCATATTCCATTCCGGCAATTGAATCGGTTGTCTTACACTCTTCAAATCGTTTTCTAAATAATTCGCGGTTATCAACACTTACAAAATCTCCGAACCATTTATTTATTACATCTTCGCTGGAGTAGCTAAGCATGCTTAACCAAGCTTTATTAACTATAATAATATTTCCCTCAGCATCTAAAGATTGATAAGCACCGGGTGATTGCTCATAAAGCAGGCGGAACCTTTCCTCACTTTCGTAAAGAGTTTGTTCCATATATTTTCTTTCGGTAATATCATAAGTAATTATTTGGATACCGTTGGGATTGTTATTGGCATCCTTAATACATTGATACGTAGATAAATACCACTTTATTTCTGAGGGTAGAACCACCTCATCTTCAAAACTGATTATTTCATCTGAGGTTATAGTTCGATTAAACCTGCTCAAGTAAACCCTTCCTAATTCATCACCAAAAATTTCAGTTACCGATTTCCCAATAAAATCAGATGGTTTTCCACCCATAGTATTGCATGCAATCTGATTAAGTGAAATGACTTTTCCATCTAATGTGTAGTAACCAATTCCCACTCCTGCATTTTCAAATAGAAGTCTATACTTTCTTTCACTTTCCCGCAGTACTTTTTGATTTTTCCGTTCATCCGTCTGATCTCTAAACACAAGAACTACACCGGTAATTTCATCATTAATTTTAATTGGTGCTCCGCTGTCGGCAATAGGTCTTTCTATTCCATTCTTCGAAATTAATAGTGTGTGATTTGCAAGCCCCATGATCATGCCCGATTCTAATACTCGCTTCACAGGGTCATCAACCACCTTACGGGAATCCTCGTTTACTATATGAAAAACATCATTTAGATCAGCCCCAATCGCATCGGATTCTTTCCAGCCTGTCAACTCCTCCGCAACAGCATTCATATGTTTAATTTTACCTTTGTTATCAGTTGTGATAACGGCATCGCCAATACTGTATAGAGTAGTCTTAAATTCTTCCTGATTTTCGTGCAGCTCTTTTTCTTTAGTGAATAAGCTTTGATAGTAAAATCTTCTTTTATATTGGTATATCCAGGACAAGCCGGCGCCAACAAATAGAATTAGAAAAATAGCAGATATAAAAATTGTAAACGTAGTGAACTTAATTTCCGAATAAATTTCATCTTCATCAATTTTGGCAATCATCAGCCAGTTGGTGTTTGGAATTTTTAAAATTGAAGAGAGTACTTTTACACCTCGGTAATCAAAGCCTTCAAATACCCCGCGTGTACCCAGCACACCTTTTACTGCAGGAACATTTGTTTGGGTTATCGGGATCTTTAAATTTAGAGCAGTATTTTTTTTATGTCTTACTTCATTTAAAAATAAAACATAATCCGCTTCCCTTTTCACAATAAGGGTTTCTGCCGTTTTAGTTGGAATAGGCCACCATTTAATAAGGGGGTAAAGAAATAAATTCGGGTCAATTCTGAAAACAACTGTTCCGATGTGCTTTTTACTTTCGCTGTTCAAGGAAGCAATAATATCGAGATGTGCCTTTTTGTGAAAGTTACAGTAATAAAATTCGGGTGTGCCGATGCTGTCGGTGTTGTTAATTTCATTAACCCTTACACGAGTTGCCGAATCAATAACGGACATCGAAGCATCTGTACTTAATAATAGTTTTCCATCCGGGGAACAAATAAATAGTTGATCGTATTTATAATTTTCTTTTAGAGGTGTTAATAGTTTGAGTACCGATTCTTTTTTACTAATATTATTTGGCTCTTTGATCCAGGTGGCAAATCGCTCACCCAAAACTTCAGAGTGGACCACTGTCTTGATATCTGCAATTCTTT
>JAENZU010000291.1 GCA_016841125.1 Melioribacter sp.
TGAATTCGGCGAAGCATCAGCGGCTGCCGTTAATGATGAGTTTATTTTTGTTGCGGATAAAGATGAAGATCAAGTTAGAGTTTTCAATGTTAAAGACAGAACTATTCAATTCAATTTTGGCGGAAGCGGCTCCGAAGACGGTAAGCTTGATGAGCCAAGCGATATCGCTTTAGACAACAATGGTAATATTTATGTGGCTGATCGCGGAAATCAGCGAATTAATATTTACAATAAGCAGGGTCTTTATACCGATAAAATTACTCTTGAAGATTTTTATCCCGTAAAATTGGAAATTGATTCAAAGCAGAATTTATACATTTTACCGGAAGTGCAAGACAAAATATTTTTCTATAATTCTAAAGATAAAAATTTAAAAACTTTGAGCCTGTCGGAATTTATTCAACAGCCTTTCGAAATATCGGCAATCACTTTAATTGATGATGATATATTAGCGGTTTACGATAAAGAAAAAGGGACTGCCTTTTTAATAAAAGACGGGAAAAGGATGTCTCAATTTCTCTCGCGAGGCGAAGGGGAAAGACAAGTTGCAGCAGTTTCCAGTCTCGGATATGATTATGAGAAGAGCATTATTTTTATCAGCGATATAGATAACAATATATTAAAAAGTTATAAAGTTTTTCTGGCACCTCCAATTCCGGCTGACGTAGAATTGAAAGTAAATGACTTTGGATATGCACAAATTGCATGGAAGAGTGACGGCGGGAAATCTGCTTTTTACCGCGTTTACCGAAAAGGAAACGATGAAAATGATTATCAACTATATTCAAAAGTTACAGAACCTAAATTGGTGATTGAAGAACCGCAGAGTAAAATTTACCAATACAAAATTGAAGCAGTATCGAAAGATAACCTTGCCAGCGCTATGTCTTATGCGGTACCGGACGAATTTTCATACTATGTCTATATGAAGAATAGCGATCCGCTTGAAGCAATAAAAAAGCTTTCTACGCTTACTCATCTTAATGAAAGCGCCGTTGAAAATAGAATGCTTACAATCAACCGCGAGTTGATCGCTAAATATAAAAATGAAAAAAATTATGCCGCCGTTATTAATGTTTACTCTGAGATGCAAAAGCTTAGACCGAACGATCTTAATCTGTACATCGATAAAAGTAATGTTTACAAACAGCTACTCAATTTTCAGCAGGCTATTGATGAACTGAAACAAGCCAAGCTTATCTTTGCTGATAATCCTTTGGTATATCAGCAGCTTGCAAGACTCACCTATTTGAATAAAGATTATCACGGTGTAATCAGCATCTCCAGCGAAGCTCTTGCGAAATTTCCAAACAATGAAAATATTCTTGTAACTCAAGCCGATGCTTATAAAAAATTGAATCAGGCTGATAAGGCGATAGACATTTACAAGGGTTTGGCATTGGAAAAAGGAGATGAACAATACTACATCGAAGCCGGCAAATTGCTTGCTGCCGAAGGCAGAATAGATGAAGCCCACACACTTTATCTGCAAGCTCAGAATACCGGTGTGGCAGGACCTAAAGTATACGCAGCGATGGGGCAGGCTTATATCCTTCAAGAAAATTATGCCGATGCAATATTTCAGCTCGAAAAATCAACAAGTATCGATTCCACGAATGCAGAATTTCAATATCTGCTCGGATTGGCTAATTCTAAAAAAAGAAACAAAGATGAGTCAATAAAATATTTCCGCAATGCGATAAGATTGGATCCCTCTAAAGCTGAGTATTACGTGGCATTGGCTGAGGATCTTGAATTGTTGAACAAGCGGGATGAAGCACTTGCTTCGTTTGAAAAGGCTGTTGAAATAGAGCCCGATAATTCCACTGCGCAATATAAACTGGGGCTAAGCTATTTAAAACAAAAGAGGTATGATTATGCCTGCCGTTATTTAGCCAAGGCAAGCAAACTTCTCCCTGAATCCGAAGAGATTAAATCATCTTTGGATAAAGCGCTTACTGCAAGAGATAAATTTAATGCTGCGAGGGAACCCATCGAATTTGATAAAATTACAATGGATGATATTTTCCCCTCCCTCCTCAATTATTACAATAAGCATTCGATAGGAACAGTATCAATATTTAATACAAAAAACGAAGCTTTTGAGGATGTTATTCTGGAAATTTCCTGCCCCGAATTGTTCATTGAAACTTTTAAGGTTACTATCCCGCTATTATTACCGAATAATTTTAGCGAGACATTGATCAGTGCAAAACTGAAAGATTCGATTTTGAAGAAATCACAGTCCGGCAAGAAATCTTATAAAGTAGATTTTAGAGTTCGTTATAAGAAAGATAATATTTTCAAAGGTGTAATCGATAAGAAAGAACTTCTTGTTTACGACTTGAATGCAATTTCCTGGAATGACAAAAAGCATCTTGCAAGTTTTATAAATCCTAAAAATGAGAGTATCAGAAATTTTGTAACGACTGATATAATTGGACAATTAAACGAAGAGGCAAAGAGTTTTTCCGATATTCCGAAACCCGTTTCACAATCGATTATGATCTGGGAATATTTGAAGAACTTAAATCTATCTTATGTTCAAGATCCAAATAATTCTTACGCCGTCGCATCCCAATCGGATGCAATTGATTATGTGCAATTCCCCGATCAAACATTGCAGAGAAAAACGGGTGACTGCGATGACCTCGTTACCCTCTTATCTACGGTGTTCGAAACAGTAGGCATTCAAACAGCAT
The DNA here is from genome assembly GCA_016841125.1 of Melioribacter sp. Taxonomy (GTDB): domain Bacteria; phylum Bacteroidota; class Ignavibacteria; order Ignavibacteriales; family Melioribacteraceae; genus JAENZU01. The sequence goes on from JAENZU010000291.1 coordinate 2,703, forward strand.
ACATTGATGTACCCGGACATGTTTTGCTTGCTTTTAATACACGCGTTCCGCAAGAGGGTTTGGATAAAGCCGGACTCACCGAAAATAAAATTATCATGCACGATAATACTGCGTGGATTCCTCTCGAAACAACACTGCTTGGCAAAAACGCCTTTATCGATGCATGGGATCTCGGAATTGCGAAATACAACTCCACAATTAAAGAAAATAAACGACTCGAAATAATTTCTATCAACCGTGCGGCAGATACTTATCCCCCGGTTGCATACCCCGGCAGCGGAAATGCAATTGCTTTTAAACCCGCGATGGAAACTGTTAAAGCAGATGTTAAAACCAGCTTGCGAAAATATGTGCAGATGACAAAAGAAGCTATTGAGATGGAACTGCTTGCAACTATAAAAAAATACCCGCATAATGGATATGCTCTAAATAAACTTGCAATGTATTATGCCGAAAGCAATAAGTATGATAAAGCCAGAGAATACTTTGTTCGTTCTTTGATTGAAGATCCCAACAATTTAGTAGCGTTAATAAACCTCGGAAATATTTACGTTATTGAAAAAGATCTTGAAAAAGCAGAAAGCCGGTACTATCAGGCATATGTGATTGACGAAACAAATCCGGGACTTTTAATTAACATGTCCAGGTTATTTTATGCTCAAGGCGACTTGATAAAATCGAAAGAGTTCTACGATAAAGCGGCAAAGATTGATAACGACTTTACCAGCCGCTACGATGATCTTTACCATAAATTTTACAATTAGAGAGGTCTATATGAAAAAGAAACTACCTCTGTTCCTTGCGGTCATTATTTTTACCGCAAATATTTGTTTAGCGCAAACTGCAATAGGAGCGGTTTCCTTTTTGCTCGGCGATTCCGAATATTCAACGGACGGTTCGGCAAATTGGAAAAAGTTAAAAATGGATGATAAAATTCATTCCGATTGGACTATTAAAACCGGTACTGATTCTGAATTGGAAATAATTTGGGATAACGGCGAAACAAGTTCGGTCGGCGCAAACTCAACCATTAAAGTTTTGGATCTTATCAAAGATCTGAAAGTTGAAACCGAATGGTTAGACCGCGTTAAAAACAAGCTCGCACTTCTTCTTTCCTCAACAGATGATCAAAAAATTCAAGGAGTTGCGGGTGTCAGAAGAGAAGAAGCCTCTGTCGAAAAGAAAGATTCGATCTACTGGATGGAGCTTAAAGAAGCCGATTTCAACGAAGGCTACGAGGCATTCAGAAATAATGACTTTGATAAATCGATCAAAATATTTGAAGAGGTTGTTAAGCAGAGTCCGCTAAGTAAAAGAGCCGAAATTTCCAGAGCTTGCCTAATCACAATGTATAAAGAAAAAGGCGAAGAACAGCTTGCTCTTAAGCACCTGAATGCTTTCATGAATGATTTTCCCAAAAGCGATATGACAAATATACTTAAAGAGATCAGCAATTAAGTTTCATTACCGGCTGCATCTAATGTGTTTTTAGATGCAGCGTTTATTTTTTCTGAGGAAAGATGCACTCCAAAGGAACCATCAAATCTTTTTTTATTCCGCTTACGTTAAGTGCAGTTCTGTTTTTTGTTTCAATTCAATTTTCAATTATTAATCAAGTAGTTGAAAAGATAGAAACATTTTTATACGATCTGCGTTTTGAACTCCGGCAAGTTGACCGTGAAGACGCAAAGAAAATTAACGATGTTGTGATTGTCGATATAGACGAGAAAAGCATCGAAAAACTCGGAAGATTTTCAAGCTGGCCTCTCGCTTATTACGGCACTGCTGTGGAATATATTTCTTCGGGCAGTCCGAATGCAATTGGATTTGATATTTTTTTCACTGAGCCCGATAGTCTAAGCGATAATATCTCCGCACTCTACTCGGATTTAATTTCCAGAGAAACAAAAATTGACTCTGCTGAAATATTTAAGATCATCTCTTCGATGAATACCGAAAAAGAGTTTGCTCAATCGATAAAAAATTCGGGTGTGGTTTACCTTGGGGCTTTTGACAATTATTTTGAGGATCAATTAAATAAAATAGCTCTGCCCGCCAATTTGGAGAGTTTTCCGGTGAGCGGATTTTCCCAATTGCCGGATTTTAAAATTATCCGAAACCCGACACTTCCAATTTCTCCGCTGAAAGAAGCCGCCCACAAAATAGGGTTTGCACATATTTCACCCGATATTGACGGTATCACACGCACGTATGATACTTTTTTTATTTATGATTCGCTCTTAACTGTGAACTTCAGCATGCAGATTGTACTTGATCTGTTGGGAATTGACAAAATCAAGTTTGAAGACAACAACATTAATCTTTTTTCATCGGACACTTTAAAGAGATCAATCCCGGTTTCTGAAAACGGAGGTATGAATTTAAACTTTTACGGGGGAAAGAAAAAATTTAGGTTTATTTCTTTTTCAGATGTTCTTCTAAAAAGAATAAGTCCAAAATTTTTC
>JAENZU010000292.1 GCA_016841125.1 Melioribacter sp.
AGTTTGATAAAGCAAAAAACAAAATTAAATCGATTAAAAAACAACTCTTCAAACCTATGGTTATTAATTCCGGATTTAAATTCCGGGAAGGTAAAGAAAACAGTTTTGAACCGAAGGATTTTTACGAATCGGTAGAAAAAGCAAAACGTAATATTTATGATGGAGATATATTCCAAATAGTACTTTCAAAAAGATTCGGCGGTACTTATGAAGGGGATATACTTAATCTTTATCGTGCACTCAGAATTATCAATCCGTCGCCTTATATGTATTTAATGGAGTTTGAAGGAGAGATAAAAATAATAGGAACATCACCCGAGGATCTTCTTAAAGTTAAAGATAAAAGTGCGACAGTTCTTCCGATTGCAGGTACAAGGCGTAGAGGTATAGATGAAGATGACGATCTCCGGTTGGAAAATGAACTTTTAAATGACCCGAAAGAGTTGGCTGAACATGTAATGCTAGTTGATCTTGCGAGGAATGACCTCGGCAGGGTAAGTGAATTCGACAGTGTTCAGGTAAAGGAAGATAAAGTGATTCACAAATTTTCTCACGTGATGCACATCGTCTCCCGTGTTGAAGGAAAATTGAAAGAAGACAAAGATAGTATTGATGCATTAAAAGCTTGTTTCCCTGCCGGCACAGTTTCGGGAGCTCCTAAAATAAGAGCAATGGAACTAATTGCGGAATATGAAAAACTAAAAAGAAATGTTTACGCAGGCGCGGTCGGTTATATCGACTTCAAGGGAAACCTGGATGTCTGTATAGCTATTAGAACATTTTTTGCAGTTAAAAATAAACTCTACTGGCAGGCTGGCGCCGGTATTGTTGCCGATAGTAAACCTGAACTTGAACTGAAAGAAATATACAATAAGTCTGCTGTATTATTAACTGCGATACGGAAAGCTGAGGTTATAAATGAAAATATTGATGATTGATAATTACGATTCGTTTACATATAACTTAGTGCATCTTGTAGGTAAATACGAAAGAAATATTATTGTTAAAAGAAATGATAAAATTACTTTGGATGAAATTGATCATTTGAAGCCGGATAAAATTATTATTTCACCGGGACCCGGCAGACCCGAAGATTCCAAAATCTCAATCGAGGTCATAAAATTTTTCGGAAGTGAGATCCCAATTTTTGGCGTATGTCTCGGTCATCAGGGAATAGGATACGTTTTTGGTGCCGAAATAATTAATGCCACGCGATTAATGCACGGTAAAACCTCTGAAGTTGTTCATTCAAATAAAGGACTCTTTCATAACGTTCCCCAAAAATTTTCCGGTGGAAGATATCATTCGTTAATAATTGAGAGGAACACTTTGCCGGATTCACTTGAGATTACAGCCGAAACTATTGAAGGTGAGATTATGGGAGTCCATCACAAAAATTTCCCAATTGAAGGAGTGCAATTTCATCCTGAGTCGGTATTAAACAACGTAGGGGATCAACTAATTAGTAATTGGTTAAAACTATGATAAAAAAATATATTGAAAAAATTATTGAAGGCGAGAGTTTGACATTTGAAGAATCAGCTATTGTGTTAAACCAAATTATGGAAGGCGGCGTCAATCACTCGCATATATCAGCTTTACTTACGGCTCTAAAAATGAAAGGTGAAGCCCCTTCGGAACTTGCTGGCTTTGTAAAAGCTATGAAAGAGAAAAGTTTAAAGTTGGATCACAATCTTGAGCGTGTGATGGATGTTTGCGGCACCGGCGGTGACAACAGCGGAACGTTCAATATTTCAACTGCTGCTGCGTTTGTTGTGGCTGCTGCAGGTGTACCGGTTGCAAAACATGGCAACTCATCTGTCTCAAGTAAATGCGGAAGTGCAGATGTTCTCAAATCGCTCGGTGTTAATATTCACCTGCCGGTTGATGCATCTCGCAAAGCTCTGGAAGAAATTGGAATAACATTTTTGTTTGCACCTCAGTATCACCCGGCAATGAAATATGTGGCGCCGGTTCGTAAAGAATTGGGATTCAAAACAATCTTCAATATTCTCGGACCCTTGTCAAATCCGGCTGATACGAAGATTCAATTAGTGGGAACATTTAATGAAGATACAGCAATAAAAATGCGAGAGGCGTTAAACTTTCTCTCTGCGGAGCGATTCGCATTTGTCAATACACTAAACAAATATGATGAGGTTACATTAACAGGTTATACAAATGTATTTGAAGTAATAAATAATGTCTATTCTGAGTATTCACTTTCACCCGATGATTTTGATTACCCCACTTACGATTTAGGTTTACTGCGCGGCGATACCTCAGAGGGAAATGCAAAAGTAATTATTGATATTTTTGACAACTCAGAAAAAACTCCGGCATACCATGTAGTTGCTGCAAATGCCGCACTTGCTCTCTACACTGCGGGAATGTGCACTGATATCAATGAATGCAAACTCATCGCCGAAGAAGCTATCGATAGCAGTAAAGCAAAAATGAAGTTGACACAATTTATCGATTTCGGAGAAAAGTATTAGTGGATATCTTGAGTGAAATAATTGAACAGAAAAAATGTGAAGTAAAAGAATTGAAATCAAAATTCACCTTAACGGATTTTGAAGGGTTTGAATTTTTCGAATCTAAATGTCTTCCTGTATATGATGAATTTTTTCGCAGTCCTGACCTTTCGATAATTGCCGAAATCAAAAAGGCTAGTCCTTCAAAAGGAATTATCAGAGAAGACTTTGATCCAATAAATATTGCCGATATTTATATGAGCAATGGAGCCGGAGCAATTTCAGTGCTTACCGATGAAAAATACTTTAAAGGAAAAATAGAATATTTAAGTGAGATCGCTAAAATTAAAACTGTTCCGCTATTGCGTAAAGATTTTATAATTGATGAAATTCAAGTGCATCAATCAAAAGCTTACGGTGCGGATATCATCCTGTTAATCGCTGAAGTTCTATCAGCACAGCAAATTAATGAATTGATCTTATGTGCTTTTGAATTGGGACTTGAAGTGCTGCTCGAAATACACTCTTCCGATCAATTGCCCAAAATTGATTTTACCAAAAATAAAATAATTGGTATAAATAACCGGGACTTAAAAACTTTCAACACTTCAATTGAAACAACAGTTCAGCTTTCAAAGGTAATTCCAAAGCAAGTATTAGTTGTTTCAGAAAGCGGTATAAGTGAAGAAAAAGATGTTTATAGAATAAAGAATGAATCAAATGCAAAAGCAGTATTAGTTGGAGAACACTTCATGAGGCACAAAGATCTTGCTGCTGCCTTTGACGAATTTAAGAACTGGTGCAAAAATGAAGGTTAAAATATGCGGCATTACTAATCTGGAAGATGCACTGCTCGCAATTAATTTGGGTGCAGATGCGGTTGGATTTATCTTTTACGAAAAGAGTAAACGTTATATTCAAACGCAAAAAGCTGCTGAAATCATTTCGCAGCTTCCCCCATTTGTATTTAAAGTGGGAGTATTTGTTAATGAAAGTATTGATCAAATAAATAATATTGCTGAAACAGCTGGACTAAACGCCATACAGCTTCATGGTGATGAGTGCCCGGAATTTGCCGGCGAAATTAAACTACCTGTAATTAAAAGTATCAGGGTGAGAAATTCCGATGATATAAATATCATAGAGCAATACCCGAACTGCTCTAGTCTTTTGGATAGTTTTGATAAAGAATTTTACGGAGGAACCGGCGCAAATTTTAATTGGGATTTGATACCGGATAGCACTAAAGGCAAAATCATTTTAGCTGGCGGAGTATCAACTGAAAATATTGAAAAGATTTTTTACGAGATAAAGCCTTATGCCGTGGATCTTTCTTCATCAGTTGAGGAATTCCCGGGTAAAAAAAGCGTAAGTAAAATGAAAGATTTTTTTTCAAAGGTAAATAAATTACGAGGAAATAAATGTTAATAGTAATGCGACTTGATTCACCAAAAGAGGATATTGAACGAGTCAAAAATAAAATTATTAATGAAAGCTGCAGTCCGCATGAAATACCGGGTGCATCAAAATTGGCAATTGGTATAACAGGTCCAACTCACAAATTGAATGAAGAAGATTACCAGCTTCTTCCATCGGTAGAGGAAGTTGTTAGGGTTACAAAAAAATATAAACTTGTAAGCCGAATGATGAAAAATGAGGACACTCTAATTGATGTTAATGGAGACATCATCGGAGGAAAGGAGCTTACTATTATTGCCGGACCATGTTCCGTTGAGAACCGCGATCAGGCGTTTACTATTGCGGAATCATTAGCAAAGATGGGTGTAAAATTTTTTAGAGCTGGTGCGTTCAAACCGAGAAGCAGTCCATATTCGTTTCAGGGACTAAAAGAAAAAGGGCTGCAAATTTTGAATGATATCAAACATGAATTTGATCTAAGAATAGTCACGGAAGTGATGAATCAAAATACTGTTAGTCAGGTTGCGGAAGTTGCCGACATACTGCAGATTGGCGCGAGAAATATGCACAACTTTGCAATGCTTGATGAGGTTGGAAGATTAAATAAACCAATACTGCTTAAACGCGGCATGTCTGCAACTGTTGAAGAACTCTTGTTGAGCGCAGAGTATATTCTTTCACACGATAACTATAACGTGCTTTTATGCGAAAGGGGAATAAGAACTTTCGAGACTTCGACCAGAAACACATTGGATTTAAACGCAGTTCCGGTTATTAAAAAACATTCCCATCTGCCCATTATTGTTGATCCATCACATGGAATAGGAATTTGGGATAAAGTACCCGCAATGGCATTAGCCGGCATTGCAGCCGGTGCAGACGGCTTGATGGTTGAAGTGCATCATAAACCGGAAGAAGCAATATCAGATGGATTCCAATCTCTCACTCCGCAATCATTCGAAATGCTGATCAATAAAATAAAACAAATAGCACCAATAGTGGATAAAGAACTATGCCTAAATTAATAAACTACAGCTATCCCGATATAAAAGGGAAATACGGAAGCTTCGGCGGCAAGTTTGTGCCCGAAACTTTAATGTCCGCTTTGCATGAATTAGAAGATGCTTACACTGATTCGAAGAATGATTCAGCTTTTCAAACTGAATTAGAGAATCTCCAAAAAGAGTATAACGGCAGACCTACGCCACTCACTCCAGCAGAAAGGCTGACGGAATTTTACGGCAAAGGAAAAATATATCTT
>JAENZU010000293.1 GCA_016841125.1 Melioribacter sp.
TGATCCATTGCATGGAACATCATATCGTGTGCATACATATCTAGCTTTTTTACTTTTTCCCCGTGCACATTTTCATCCCCTGTGAAACCTAAAATGTCAACCAATCCGGCTTTGTTCACTTCCAACGAAATAATTTTGGCGGCTAAAGATAGATCGGTTAATAAAGCGGATAGTTCCCCGGTGGCTTCCGGGTGCATCTTTTCCCCCTCAATGATGTGGCGGGAAAGAGTCATGACATTTTTAGCCATTTATACCTCCCTATGCAGTTTTGGTAATTTCCTGATCCTTATATTGAAGCTGATAAAGTCTGAAGTATATACCCCTTTTGGCAAGGAGTTCCTGATGTGTACCTATTTCTCTAATTTCGCCTTTATGCATAACAATTATTTTATCCGCATTCTGAATTGTTGAAAGACGGTGCGCGATAACGATAGATGTTCTGCCCACAAGCATTTTCTCGATAGCTTTTTGAATCAGCATTTCCGTCTCTGTGTCAACGCTCGAAGTTGCTTCATCCAATATAAGTATTTGCGGATTATAAGCAAGAGCTCTTGCAAATGAAATTAACTGTTTCTGCCCTACACTTAATGTGGCACCTTTCTCCTGTACTACTTCGTCATATTGATTCGGAAGGGCAGATATAAATTTATGCGCTCCAACTGTTTTTGCGGCGTTAATTATTTGTTCCTCGGGTAAATCAGGATTATCTAAATTGATGTTCGACCTGATCGTACCAGAAAATAGATAAATATCCTGCAATACAATTGAAATGAACTTACGCAGTTCACGTTTATCGATATCCCTAATATCAATTCCATCAATACTGATGGATCCTTTTTCAATATCGTAAAACCGAGTTAGAATATTTATGATACTAGTTTTACCGGCACCGGTTGCACCGACTATTGCTACAGTTTCACCCGGTTCTATTGACAAGTTGATATTTCTTAAAACATACTCGTCGGGGTTATAAGCAAACCAGACATCTTTGAAATCGATTCTACCCTTGATGTTTTTAAACTCTTTCGGGTTTGCGGGATTATTAACAAAAGTTTCATTATCAAGCAGTTTGAAAATACGCTCGGAAGAAGCCATGGCTGTTTGAAGAATATTGTATTTTTCCGAGAGATCACGGATAGGTCTGAAGAACATTTCGGTATATTGTATAAAGGCGAATAATACACCAATAGTCATTGTACTTTGAATTACTTCTCCGCCTCCGTACCAAATTATTAATCCCATGGCAACTGAGCTTAAAATTTCGACGGTAGGAAAGAATACAGCGTAGTAGAAAATAGACTTTACATTCGCGTCTCTATGGTCTCCATTTATTCCGGAAAATTTTTTTATCTCTTCTTCTTCCTTATTAAAAATCTGAACGATGTTCATGCCTGTAATGTGTTCCTGCAAATAAGAATTAAGTCTTGCAAGATGAAACCGAACATCGCGGTAAGACTCACGGACTTTTTTTCTGAATAAAAAAGTAGCATAAATTAATACCGGAAGCACTGAAAGCGTAACAAGCGAAAGATCCCATGACATAGCAAACATGAAAATCAATATCCAAAGGATTATGAAAATATCGCTAAACACCATTACGATGCCTGAAGAAAAAAGGTCGCTCAATGATTCCACATCATTTGTAACTCTTGTTACTAATCTGCCTATCGGTGTTTTATCAAAATATTTCAGCGCAAGCTTTTGAACATGGGAAAATAATTTTACACGAAGATCATAGATTATTTTCTGACCCATGAATTGGGTGTAATACGTAAGTGCGTACTGGATTACGGACTGAAGGATCAGTGACCCTAGGAGTAATAAGGAAATAATCAGCAGTCCGTGATAATCTTTGTTTGCAATGCTATCGTCCACCGCAACTTTTGTAAGATAGGGGCGGAGAGGACCCAAAGCCGCAACAACAATGTTAAGCAAAATTGCAAGCACAACGTATTTGGTGTAGGGCTTGACATAACCGAGAAGCCGCTTCATCAATTTGGAATCGTATGCTTTCCCTAATATTTCTTCGTCTTTAATTTGCTGCACAAATTAACTCATTTCTTTCAATTCTTGTTCTAACAATTGTTTGTAATGCAGATCGGCATAAATGCCATTGTTTGCAACTAATTCATCATGACTTCCTTCTTCGGCGATTTTTCCATCGTCAATCACAAAAATTTTATCGGCGTCTTTAACTGTAGAAATTCTATGTGAAATAATAATACTTGTTCTATCCTTCATGAAGATTTTCAATTTTTTGAGGATTTCTTCTTCGGTACTAGTATCAACGGCGGAGAAAGAATCATCGAGAATTAATATTTTCGGATCGATGGCAAGAGCCCGCGCTAGCGATGTACGCTGCTTCTGACCTCCTGAAAGAGTTATTCCGCGTTCGCCTAATTTTGTTTCAAATCCTTTTGGAAAATCTTTTACATCATTAATCAATTGTGAAATTTCGGAAACACTTTCAACCAGTTCATCATTACCGTTTGTTGTACCGTATAAAATATTATTTTTAAGAGTATCGGAAAATAAAAATGTTTCCTGCGGTACGATACCGATATTTTTTCTTAAAACTCTAAGCGGAATAGTCTTAATGTTGAATCCGTCAACCATCACCGCACCGTCGGATACGTCATATAATCTTGGAATCAAATTAACAATGGAAGATTTTCCAACGCCGGTATGCCCAATGAAAGCAACTGTGGAACCTGCCGGAATGGAGAGATTTATATTCCTCAAAACCCACGGATAATCTTCGCGGTATCTAAAGGAAACATCCTTAAATTCGATATTACCTTTGATACTGTTGATCAAGAAACTTGTATCTTTCGAATCTTCAATTTCAAACGGCTCACTCATTATTTTTATAAGTCTCTTCATGCTTGCGGAAGCTTGCTGAATTATGTTGGCAATCCACCCGAACGCAATTGTCGGCCAGATCAGTAATCCTAAATAAACAATAAATGCAGTTACCTCGCCAAGTGTAAGTTCGCCGCTTATAACCATTCCGCCGCCGATCCAAATTACTATTATTATTGAGAGACCGGTAATTAAATATAAAAGCGGCATAAATAAAGCTTGAACTTTTACTTTTTCCATATTGCGTTCGAGATATTCATTGCTGGTTTTAGAAAAAGCCTCAACTTCATTTGCTTCACGAACGTATGACTTTATTACTCTGATGCCGGCAAAATTTTCTTGAGTTCGGGTTGTCAATTCAGAAAATTTTTCCTGAATTCTAGTGAACATTTTATGGATTTTTTTACTCAGTTTATAGACTAGAAATGATAGAAAGGGAAGAGGCAGTAATGCATAGAAACTGAGAATGGGACTCATCGAAATAATAATAGATATGATTATCAAAAATTTTGTGATCGTATCAATGGAATACATAACCGCCGGACCGACAAACATTCGCACTGCAGATACATCGTTAGTTACGTGCGCCATAATATTTCCGGTAGAATTATTCTGAAAAAACCGGAACGGCAATCTCTGAATGTGTTGCCAAAAATCTTGCCGCAAATCGTATTCAATTTCCCGGGAAACAACAATAACCGTTTGGCGGATCAGAAAACGGAACACTCCGCTCACTACCGAGAATAAAAGAATAAGCCCTACATATTCATAAATTTTGCTCATTGCAATATCATGCTGAAGTCCGTCAATACTATCTTTAAGCAGTATCGGAACGTAAACTTGTGCTGCATTCGATATCAGTATGAATAAAGCGCCGTAAGCTAATTTTTTCTTGTACCGAAGAAAATATTTATTTAATCTACTAAGACTTTTCATCCTATTATTCTTTATAAGAAATCAACAAAGTAAGTATGATAAACTGTTCAAATATTAACAAACAAAAATATTAAAACCGAATTTAGTGAATTTAATATTATTTACGCTTAACCAATAACATCAAAATTTGTGTATTTACGCAGAACCTCGGGCACCAAAATTTTACCGTCGTCGGTCTGATTATTCTCCAGTAATGAAACCATTAATCTGCTGGTGGCTAACCCAGAACCATTAAGCGTGTGAACAAAATTAAGTTTCTTATCGTCTTCTTTTCTGAAACGGATATTCGCCCTGCGGGCTTGAAAGTTTTCAAAGTTGCTGCAGGAAGAAGCTTCGAGCCATTTGTCCTCGGCTGGAGACCAAGTTTCAATATCATAACATTTTGCTGCCGAAAAGCTGAGATCGCCGCTGCATAATTGAAGTATTCTGTAAGGTACATTGAGTGCATGAAGAACATCCTCTGCATCTTTTACGAGATTTTCAAGTTCAATGTAGGAAGTTTCCGGTTTTACAAATTTCACCATTTCAACTTTATTAAATTGATGAACCCGCAAAAATCCTTTGGACTCTTTGCCGTAAGAGCCGGCTTCTCTTCTAAAGCATGCGGAGTAACCTACATAATTAATTGGAAGATCACTTTCGTTTAAAATTTCATCCCTGTGCATATTGGTAATTGGTACTTCCGCTGTAGGGATTGGGAAAAGATCGTCATCGCTGCAATGATACATATCTTCTTCCATTTTCGGAATTTGTCCGGTACCTTTCATAGAATCGCGGTTAACCAAAAAGGGGGGCATTATTTCAGTATAATTGTGCTGCGTTAAGTGAAGATCGAGCATGAAGTTTATAAGAGCTCTTTCTAAAGTAGCGCCTTTTCCTACATAAACCGGAAACCCTGACCCGCTTATTTTTGCGCCTCTCTCAAAATCTAAAATATTATGTTTTTTACCCAGCTCAATATGATCAAGAAATTTCCTTTCGGATTTAAATGAAAAACCTTCTGGCGTCCATTGGCGCACTTCAATGTTATCTGCTGCAGATTTACCAATCGGGACAGATTCGTGCGGCAAGTTCGGAACCCATAAAAGTATTTCATTCAAATGGTCTGCAATTTTTCTAAGGTCATCGTCAAGTTCTTTAATTCTGTCAGAAACCTTTTTCATTTCTGCAACCATTTCATCGGCATTGCTGCCTTCTTTTTTGAGCCTCCCGATTTCCTGAGAAACTTTATTTCTCTCAGCTTTTAATTCTTCCGATTCTACAATCAGTTCTCTACGCTTACCATCAAGCGACAGTATTTCATCAACTCTGTTCTTTTCATTTTTATTCTCAATTCCTTCTTTTACAATATCCGGAT
>JAENZU010000294.1 GCA_016841125.1 Melioribacter sp.
AAGGGAGATACAGTTGCAATAATAGAGTCGAACGAGAGTTTAGTTGAATTCCCGCTGATGGCACCGGTTGAAGGGACAATAATTAGTATTCATATGTCCCCCGGAGAAATAAAGGGAGATCATGAACATGCAATTGAAATTGCAAATCTAAAATATGTCTGGGCTGTAATGACGGTTTATCAAAAAGATATCTCTGTTATTAATGTTGGTCAGGCGGCACAAGTTTTTGATGAGTTGAGCGGATACAAATACAATGGGAGAATCAATTTTATAAGTCCCGTAATCGATGAAGAAACCAGAACAACAACGGCGAGAATTGAATTGGTAAACGCGGGGAATAATTGGAAACCCGGAATGTTCGTAAATGCAGATCTATTGACCGGAAGCGAAAATGTGAAGATGCTTGTCGGCAAAGAGGCACTTCAAACTTATGAAGGACTTACCGTTGTTTTCGTAAAGGACAAACTCGGGTTCAGACCACAGCCGGTAACTATTGGAAAGCAAAGCGCAGACAGTATCGAAATTTTAAGCGGTCTCCACATCGGCGACGAATATGTAAGTAAAGGGGCATTTACTATTAAATCCGAAATGATGAAAGAATCATTCGGCGGCGGACACTCACATTAATTTAGGAAGACTTTGATGTATAGACTTATTGACTTTGTTCTGAAGAATAAATTACTGGTGCTGATCACAGCATTAGTTGTGATGATCGGCGGATATTTCAGTTTCAATAAATTACCTATTGATGCCTTCCCCGATGTATCACCTTCTCTCGTTCAAGTTTTTACCGTTACTGAAGGTTTGGCTCCCGAGGAAGTTGAAAAGTACGTGACATACCCGATAGAAGTTGCGATGAATGGACTGCCGAGTTTAAAAAATATCCGCTCAGTTTCAAATTTTGGGCTCTCGGTTGTGAACGTCTATTTTGAAGACGGCACCGATATTTACTTTGCCAGACAAGTTGTGAACGAAAGACTGCAGGAAGCAAAAGAGCAGATACCCGAAGGTTTCGGTGAACCTCAAATGGGACCCATTTCCACGGGTATGGGGCTGGTGCTTTTTTATTACTTGGAAGATGAATCAGGCAAGTACACACTCGAGGAACTTCGGACTATTCAAGATTGGATCATTAAAACACAGCTTCAAACTTTACCGGGCGTAACCGAAGTACTTGGGATTGGCGGCTGGGAAAAACAATTTCACGTTGAATTGAACCCGAATGCTCTGCTGAGATATGATGTAACTGTAAACGAAGCAGTTGAAAAGATTCGTAAAAATAATATGAACGTCGGCGCTTCTTTTATTGAAAAAAACTCAGAAGAATTTCTTGTCCGCTCTGTCGGTCTCGCAACAAAAATTGAAGACTTAGCGAGTATTGTTATCAAATCTGTGGATGGTAAGCCGATCTATCTCGAACAAATTTCTGAAATAAAAATTGGTGGTGCTATTCGCCGCGGTCTGCAGACCCGCAATGGCATCGAAGAAGTTGTAGCGGGACAAGTTGTAAAATTATTCGGCACAAATTCATCAACCGTTATTGCTGAAGTTGAAAAAAAGATTACTGAGATTAACAAAACACTTCCGGAAGGGATTAAATTAATACCGTATTACGAACAGAAATCATTAGTGGAATCTGCGGTTGCTACCGTAACAGATGCACTTTTCCAGGGTATCATATTGGTGATCATAATATTAATGATATTTATGGGTTCAATCAGACCGTCCGTTGTTGTGGCCCTTTCAATTCCTTTCTCAATTTTGTTTGCATTTATCGGGATGGAGTATCTCGGGTTATCAATAAACCTAATGTCATTCGGCGGATTAGCAATTGCAATCGGGATGATGGTGGATGCAAGCGTGGTTCTCGTAGAAAATGTTGATCGAAGAAAAAATCTAAATAATGAAAAAGATTTCAACAAGGTTGTATCCGAGAGTGCAAAGGAAGTTATCCGCCCAATTATTTTTTCAATTATAATTGTAATTACTGTTTTTATCCCATTGTTTACACTTCAAGGTGTCGAAGGGAAAACTTTTAAACCGTTGGCCTACACCATTGCATTGGCAATGTTCGGATCCCTAATTTTTGCTGTGGCTGTATCGCCTGTCATCTCCTCATTTTTGATGAAGCCCCGTAGAAAAGCAAATACAGGCGCGGCGGAGAAAAAAGAAAACTGGCTGATAAGACTTATCACTATTTTTTATGAACCGCAATTAAGATTTTTTGTTCAAAATAGAATGTTTGCAGTTCTAATTTCTGCTATTGTAATTGCTGTCGGATTTTTAGTCTATCCTAAACTTGGCTCAGAGTTTACGCCCCAATTGCAGGAGGGAACTTTGATGCTGCGTGTAACTCTGGCTCCTTCAATCTCCCTAAATGAAAGCAGAAGAATGGTAATGACACTCGAACGCAGAGTTAAGGAGGTCCCGGAAATAAAAGAAACTGTTACCCGAATCGGACGCGGTGAGGTCGGTGCACATTCGGAACCGATCAATAATGCTGAGATGTTTGTTTTGCTGAAAGAGGAGAATGAATGGAGAGATGGTTTTGATCAGCAGAAAATTGTTGCTGAACTGCGGGAACATCTCGGATATTTCCCTGGCGTTCTCGTTAGTTTTACTCAGCCGATCCAGGCGACCGTTGATGAATTGCTCGAAGGGGTGCGTGCAGAATTAGCATTAAAATTATTCGGTGAAGATCTAAACCTGTTAAAATCAACTGCCGGAGAAATAGCATCTGTTTTGAATAAGATTCCGGGAGCTACTGATATTCAAGTAGATCAGGTAAGCGGTAACCCGCAAATAAAAATAATTATTGACCGCTATAAGATTGCACGCTACGGAATAAATTTAGCAGATGTGCAGGAGGTTATCAGAACAGCGATTGGGGGAGAAGAAGCCGGGCAAATATTTGAAGGTATCCGCAGGTTCGATATTTTTGTAAGATTTGCTGAGAAGTTCAGAAATTCTAAAGAGCGCATAAGCGAGCTATTCATCGAATCTCCCGATGGAATGAAAGTGCCGCTAAGTCAGCTTGCTTCAATTGAGGAGATTGAAGGTCCGAGACAAATTACAAGAGAGCAGAATCAGAGATTCATTACAATTGAGTGCAATGTTGTGGGGAGAGATATCGGCAGTTTTGTGGAAGAGAGCCAAACAGTTATTGCGCGTGAAATTGAATTACCGCCCGGGTATTTTACAAAATGGGGAGGTCAATTCAAGCTGCAGGAAGAAGCCAATGAACGCTTTGCAATTGTTTTGCCAATCACATTAATAATTATTTTCTTTCTCCTATTTTCCAGTTTCGGATCATTCAAAAATTCACTACTCATCTTTATAAATATACCGCTTGCACTAGTTGGCGGAGTAATTGCACTTTGGATCACGGGTCAGAATCTTTCGGTCCCTTCCTCAGTTGGATTTATTGCTCTGCTCGGAATTGCACTGGAAAATGGAATGGTACTGATAACATATTTGAATCAGTTAGTTTTGGAAGGGATGGAAATTGATAAAGCTTCAATTCAAGGTGCACTAAGAAGATTGCGGCCTGTTGTAATGACCGCAGCAACAACAGCATTGGGATTAATTCCTTTGCTTCTTGCTACGGGAACAGGAAGTGAAGTTCAACGCCCTTTGGCAACTGTGGTAGTTGGTGGATTATTCACCTCAACCGGATTGACATTGCTGGTTCTACCGGCTCTATTCAAGTGGTTTAACAATTTTTCGAAAACGAGTTGAAGTATAATGTAGATTAAAAAGATTGCAATTTATTTTACAACATATCGTTTTTTTTACGATCTAAAAAGCAAAAGCGGCTTCCCTCAATTACATAAAATTCAATAATTGTATTAAAATCGTCAATATTCAATAAAGTTCTTTTTGTGGCTTTTTAAAGCAGGAATGGCGGTTTGAAAAATTATTTTAATCTGTCCTATCTTTTTTACTTGACAAGTAAAAAATAATATTCTAACTTTGTTCGAAAGGCGAACAAAGTATTTTTTCCCTCTATTCAATATGCTTATCGTTAGTCAGTTGTCAACTAAATGAAAGTAAGAGATGCCAAAAAGATCTTATTTATTTAGAGCAAAAGCCAAAACTCCTTTCTTCAAAGGAAAATCCGATAGATTATTACACATCCTAATCCAACTCAAAAAAATAAACCTTATCAAAGCCTTAAACGATATAAATTTATATAACTATTTAGATTATTCTGAATTAGATCTTACACATACTTAATTGTAAGGAGGTTAGCATGACCTTTATTGATTCGAAATTGACCTGGTTAAAAGCATTATCACTATTGATTGTATTTACACTTTCAAGTGTTTATGCGCAAGTAGATCAGGTTACAATCGTAAATCATGATATTGGTTCAAAACTGCAAGTAAACGGTAAAGACTTCATGGTTGTTGGAATGAACTGGGATTATTTCCCCATTGGCACAAACTATTCCTACAGTTTATGGAATCAACCTGATGATTTTATTAAAGAAGCCTTAGATTCTGAGATGGGAATACTCAAAAACATGGGTGTTAATGCTATCAGGGTTTACACTGGTATTCAGCCCAAATGGATTCGGTATATCTATGAAAACTATGGTATTTATACCATGCTTAACCATTCTTTTGGGCGTTATGGTCTTACTATTAATGGCCAATGGGTGGCAGTTACAGATTATAGTGACCCGGAAACTCAAGGATTGCTTCTTTCCGAAGTAAATCATTTGGTGGAAAACTATAAAAATACCCCTGGACTTCTGTTATATTTATTAGGTAACGAAAATAATTATGGTCTATTCTGGGCAGGTGCTGAAACTGAAGATTTTCCAGATGATGAATCTGAAAAAGCATTCGTGGGTGAAACTCGGGGAAGACCGATGTATAAGCTGATGAATGAAGCAGCCGTTAAAATAAAAGCTATTGATTCATCTCGCCCTGTAGCAGTCTGTAATGGCGATGTATTATTCATTGATATTCTTGCCGAAGAATGTAAAGATGTTGATATATATGGGGTTAATGCATACCGAGGCGTTTCTTTTACAGATTTGTTCGATGCAATTAAAGAAAAAACTAACATGCCTGTTTTGCTTACCGAATTTGGCTCAGATGCATTTAATGCAATGGAGAACAGAGAAGATCAGAAGATGC
>JAENZU010000295.1 GCA_016841125.1 Melioribacter sp.
CAATTTGGTGATACTCTTGATCAGATAGATATAACTTCTTCGATCAGGAACGCTCAGATCAATCATGGCATCGCAAGTTTTAATCTTACCGAGGGAGATCTTGAAGTTGAAGAGAATGAATTTAAAACTTCCCAATCAACTGTGCTGATGATCGATATCTCACACTCAATGATTTTGTACGGTGAAGATAGAATAACTCCTGCTAAAAAAGTAGCCATGGCTTTGGCTGAATTAATTACCACGCAATATAAGGCAGATACACTTGACATTATTGTTTTCGGCAATGATGCGTGGCCAATTGAAATAAAGGATTTGCCTTATCTCCAAGTGGGACCTTATCACACAAACACTTACGCGGGACTGGATTTGGCAATGGATATTCTGCGCCGGCGTAAAACATCAAACAAACAGATTTTTATGATTACCGACGGCAAGCCTACTTGCATAAAAGAAGGAATCAAGTATTACAAAAACAGTTTCGGCTTGGATAGAAAAATAATCAATAAAACATTGAACCAGGCTGCAGTTTGCCGGCGTTTGGGGATTACTATCACTACATTTATGATCGCTCGTGATCCTTACCTTCAGCAGTTCGTGCGTGATTTTACTAAAACCAATAATGGTCGTGCATATTACAGCAGCTTAAAAGGATTGGGCGAATTTATTTTTGAGGACTTTGTAAGAAACCGCAGAAAAACTTTAAGGTGATCTAATAACGGAGAATGAATGAATTTTGAAATAGAAATGATTAAAACATTGGGACAGCTAAAAAAAACCGGTTACAGTATCAGATCAATAAAAGACGAGATGCGGGATAACCTGATCGAGAATCTTCAACAAAGCAGAAATATTTTTGAAGGTATAGTCGGTTACGATGAAACTGTAATACCTGATATTCAGACAGCAATTTTATCCAGGCATAATATAATTTTGCTTGGCTTAAGAGGTCAGGCAAAAACAAAAATCGCACGCTTGATGGTGAATTTACTGGATGAATTTATCCCTGTGATTGAAGGCTCTGAAGTTAATGACGATCCGCTTAATCCTTTGTCCAGATTCGGGAAAGATCTCATTGCCGAGATGGGGGACGAAACCCCGATAAATTGGGTGCATCGTGAGGAAAGGTATGCAGAAAAGCTTGCTACACCGGATGTTACGATTGCAGACCTCATTGGTGATGTCGATCCAATTAAAGCTGCATCACTTAAATTACCTTACTCTGACGAACGTGTAATTCATTTTGGAATTATTCCGCGGTCACACCGATCAATATTTGTGATAAATGAATTGCCCGATCTGCAAGCTCGAATTCAAGTTGCACTTTTTAATTTGCTTCAGGAAAAAGATGTGCAGATAAGAGGATTTAAACTTAGGCTCCCGCTTGATGTTCAATTTGTGTTCACAGCAAATCCTGAGGATTATACCAATCGCGGATCAATAGTCACGCCTCTAAAAGATAGAATTGACTCACAGATATTAACTCATTATCCCCGCACATTAGATGTTTCAAAAGTGATAACACATCAGGAGGCAAAACTGACTGATTCTCAGCGCAGTGCAATTAAATCTTCAGAACTTGTAAAAAATCTGGTGGAACAAATTTCATTTGAAGCAAGACATTCCGAGTACGTCGATGCAAAAAGCGGCGTGTCTGCGAGACTAACAATTTCCGCTTATGAAAATTTAGTAAGCATGGCAGAGCGAAGAATGCTGATCAATCATGAAAAAGAGACTAACATTAGAGTCTCTGATTTTATTGGAGTCATCCCTGCAATTACCGGAAAGATTGAATTGGTTTACGAAGGTGAACAGGAAGGACCATTTAAAGTAGCACAAATTCTAATTGGCAAAGCTATACGTGTCTTATTTGAAAGCTTATTCCCAAGTCCCGATAAAATCAAGAAAACTCAAGAATCTAATCCGTATCAGAAAATTATTAATTGGTTTTCACAAGGAAACAAAGTTGATGTACTCAGCACAATCTCAAATTCAGATTATCAAAAAGTCCTTTTCTCTGTTCCCGGCTTGGCTGATGTAATTGAGAGATATCATAAGGATTTAAATGCGGATGAGAAGCTGCTCTTTATGGAATTTATGCTCCATGGTTTAGCGGAATATTCTCTCCTCAGTAAACATCACGTTGAGTTCGGCACACAATTTTCCGATATGCTAAGCAGTATGTTTACATTTACCGATGAAGACGAAGATGATGATGAACAGTATATTTAGTAAGTAAATTTTCTACAATCAATCCGGGGATAGAGTGATAATGATTCTATCCCTTTTTTATTTTAAAATTTGCACCAATTCAGGGTATTCAATAAGTTATAAATTAAATAATTAACGGAGAGAGATGAGATTATGAATTTAATCAAACAAGCTGCAGTAATTGCTATATTTACTGTATCAGCTTTATTTGCACAGATTGACAATAAAAACCAAATTACAATCAGCGCTTCCGCTGAGGAAACTGTTCCTGCCGATATAGTTGTATTTAACCTGACCCTAAAAGCAGATGCAGCCGAACCCAAAACTGCATTCGAACTTCACAGACAGCAAGAGAAAAATTTACTTCAGTTAATACAGAGATTTGAAATTCCAGATTCAAATATAAATTATTCTCTTATGCGGATATCTCGCAGAGCAGCTTATAATAACAACCCTGAAAGATTCGATACATATCAAACCGTTCAAATTAAACTTAACAGCATCAAGCAATATAATGATTTTCAAATACGCCTTTTGGACGGAGGCATATATAATTTCGGCTCAAATTTTTCATCTACTAAAATTGATGATGCAAAAAAGATAGCGTTAAATAATGCATTGAAAAAAGCTCAAACGGATGCCGAACAGATAGCTTCACAAATTGGAAGAGAACTAGGTGAAGTACTGAATGTTAATTATCATACAAGTCCTAATGTACAAACACAGGATATGATGAGAATGGATGCTGCTAAATCTTCCATTACTGAAATTCCGCAGCAGTTATCGGTGCAGGTACAAGTTAATGTGGTATACGATCTAAAAATTTCAAAGTGATCTATTAAATCAGTGCCTGTTTATTACAACTGCAATTGTAAATATGAAAATAATTCCTGAATTGGAGACGGAATTTGAAAAATGAAATTTAGTAAAGATTACCGGATAAGATATTACAATTGTGATTTGCGGATGAAAGCTTCGATGGTAAGCATACTAAGGCTATTTGAAGATATCGCACTACAGCAGAGTGAGTCGCTTGGTGTAGGCTTGGAATTTTATAATGAAAATAAAATCGCCTGGATGTTAAGCAAATGGGAGATTGAGATTAATCGCTTACCGATGTTTGATGACATTGTTACAATAATCACAGAGCCTAAAGCATTTAAAGACTTTTATGCCAATAGGTCCTACACGGTTAAAGATGTTTCGGGTGCTAATTTAATTACTGCAAAAACTCTTTGGCTTTACATTGATTTAAACACGAAGCGACCAAAACGAGTTGATGAGGTAATGTATCAAAAATACGGATTAACAATCGAAAGTGAAAAAATTTTTTCAAAGTTGGATCAAATTGAAAAAATAAATTCGTACTCATCGGCTAAAAGCTTCAAAGTACGAAGAAGAGATATTGATACTAATCTGCACGCCAATAACTCTTCTTATGTTGAGTGGGCTTTGGAAACATTACCCTTGGAATTTCTGTCATCAAATTCTATCAGCAAAATGCAGGTACAGTATAAGAAGGAACTTAAACTTGATGATGAATTAATCTCTCATGCCAATTTAGAAGAAAATGCAGAGGGCAGTATTGGATATCACCAGATTACAAGTAATGGTAAGGAATGCTGTTTAATTAAAACCGATTGGGAAAAAGATTAATTGATAATAGCAATTCATCCAAACAACAATTGATATGATCGAATGCAAACTATTAAAGAAACTTTAAAGAAAGATTATATTGAAAAGCTTTACAACTTTATCGCGAATGATGAAGATGCACGTGTGTGCAGAGACATATCGGAAGATGCATGTAAATCCGTACCGCAGAATTTTTTCATTTTTGTAATATCAAATACATTAACAAAAATAGGTGATTCTCTTAGTAGTCCCAAAACCGTTTTAGCCTGGTTAATGAATTTTGTTGGTGCGCCGGTTTACTTGATTGGTTTTTTGGTCCCCATTCGCGAATCGGGATCGATGCTGCCTCAACTATTAATTGCCAGTTTTGTTCGTAGAAAAGAATTACGCAAATGGGTTTGGATAACCGGAAGTTATTTGCAGGCAGTATCAATAATATGTATTGGCGGAACAGCATTTTTGTTTAGCGGCGCAACGGCAGGGTGGCTTATTATACTTTTTCTTATCATGTTTAGTTTATCGCGTGGGTTATGTTCAGTAGCTTCGAAAGATTTAAAAGGTAAAACCATTCCTAAAACAAGGCGCGGCAGACTCGGAGGGATCACTGCATCGGTATCAGGTGTGGTTGTGATTGCATTGGGTTTATTCTTACTTATCAAACAGAGTGAGTCGCAGTCAGCCGAATTTTATGGCACTCTAATTATTGCATCTGCATTTTTCTGGATAATTGCCGCAACACTCTTTATGAAATTGAAAGAAGAACCGGGTGAAACGGAAGGCGGAGGTAATGCATTCAAAGAAGCTTTAAGTAGATTAACACTGCTTAAAACCGATAAACCTTTTCGGAATTTTTTAATCACGCGATCGCTGCTTTTATGTTCTGCATTAACAGCGCCCTACTATATAGTTTTGGCGCAGGAGAATTTCGGTACGCAAGCTTACCTGCTTGGATTATTTATTATTGCTAACGGATTGGCATCAAGTATCAGTGCTTCTTTTTGGGGAAAGTTGGCAGATTCATCAAGTAAAAATGTTATGATCTATGCTGCAATAATAACTTCGACCCTTGGAATTGCAGCATTTTTTATTGTGCAGTATGTGCCGGTGCTGGCTCAGACAAGCTGGATCTATCCGGTATTCTTTTTCATTTTGGGCATCGCACACAGCGGGGTGAGACTCGGAAGAAAGACTTATGTATTAGATTTAGCCGGCGGATCGAAAAGAACCGATTATGTTGCAGTAGGCAATACTGTATTGGTTCAGCGGAAAAAGGAAAATCTCGTTATTTAAATAAGGTGAAAAA
>JAENZU010000296.1 GCA_016841125.1 Melioribacter sp.
AGATTCACCCGCGGCAGAACGGTCTTTCTGAATAAGAACATTTAAAATAGATTCGTGATTCAAATTATCTTCAACTATTTTTTTAATGGTCCCAACAATTGTGCGAACCATTCCGTGGAGAAACCGGTCAGCTTCAATATAAAAAATTAGCAGATCACCGGATTTCCGCCAGTGAATATTATAGATTGTGCACACTTTATTTTTGGTGTCGGAATTCTTTTTTGAAAATGACGTAAAATCGTGCTGACCTAAAAGAAGTCTGCCGGCATTATTTAATTCTTTAATATTTAATTTATCAAAGCGGGGTAAGTGTGATGAATAACGGAAATAAAAGGGCGACTTCGTAAAATTGAATAAGTAGATGTAGCTTCTCTTTACGGCATCAAAACGGGAATGAAAATCTTCTTTAACAGATTGCATTGTAGTGATTGCAATACTTTGCGGGAGAATTGCGTTGAGCGAGTGCTGAAATTTGAAGATTTCCAATTCCCTATCAATTCTAAAATTTGCAACCTGACCGAGAGCGTGAACACCGGCATCAGTTCTGCCCGATCCGATTAGATTGACTTTTTCCTTCGTCAAAATTTCAATTGCATCAACAATTTTCTGCTGTACCGTCGCTGCATTAGGCTGAATCTGCCAGCCGGCAAATTCTGTCCCGTCGTATTGGATTGTAAGTTTATAATTCAAAGTTTTTGAATTCAAAATAAGAAAGGAGATGGTGAAATTCTAAGAGAAATTAAAAAGACCGACTGAGTCAGCAAATTTCAATATTTTTACAAATTTGTATAATTCTAAAAGCTGATTAAAAGCTAGTATTGAAATTAAGATTCAAACTAGTTGGTAAATTTGGTTTGTTATCAATTCCAACCGAAACGTTCCAGCTCATTTCCTCATCTAAATTTTTATTGTAGCGCGCAACCAATCTCACAGCATTTATTGCACTAACCAATCGGTTAACAATTAAAGCACCAACTGCAAATCTAACATTATTATATGCACTCTCGGAAGAAGTCCACATATTTCTATATTCTCTTCTATTTGTGTTGTCACCCCAATTCCAATAATGTGATTCAACACCATACCGCTCGCCGAAATCGCGGTTTAATTCCTGAATTCTGTTGTACTGCTCCACATCAACATAATCGGCAATAGTTGCAAAATACAGATCGTCTTTACCATCCAGCGAAACGCCTGCTTGCGTTGCGGCATAAGATTGATAATTATCTTTCTGCCAATTGCCGTAAATATTAAATCCTGCTGCAAAGCCCCAGAAGACACCGTCGGCTATCGTTAAGTATTTCCCGAGTGAATAATCGCCCGCATAAAGTTCTCCCATCCCCGGTAAAATGAGTGAATATAAAATAGCCAACCCGACACTTTTTTTATCAGTTTTTGGTGCCTTATAATTATTGTTTTCGTGTTGTTCGAGTAATAAATTGTTGGAAACTTCAAATAGCGAAATTTGCTTCTGAGCAAAAAGTTGTGTGGAGGAAATTAAGATAAGGGCAACAAGAAATTTTTTCATATTTATCCGGCTAGGTTAGTTATTTTTTTTATATCGTTTTTAATTTCAGTAAAACAAATTTCACCATCTGCGCCGGCAATATCAACCGGAGAAAATTTATTGACCATTTTCGGATTAAATGTACTTTTAACACGAACGTAGTTTGAAGCAAAACCTTTCATTATTCCATTCTGCTCTTGATGTTCGAACAGAACATTAAGTTTATTGCCAACCATTTGTCTATTGAATTCACTGCGCTTCTTTGCACTTAGAATTCTTAACATATTATTTCTTTTTTTCCGAACCGCGAAATCTACAGTGCCAGGAAGATCGATCGCTTTCGTATCCGGTCTTTCAGAATATGTAAAAACATGCAGATAATAAATCGGCAGTTCTTTTAAAAAATTGTAAGTTTCATTAAAATGCTCATCGGTTTCGCCCGGGAATCCGACGATCACATCAACGCCAATTCCAACATCATTTATTTTAGTAACTATTTTTCGAATTAAATTTTCGTAGTCCGATCTTTTATATCTGCGCTGCATTTGCTTTAATATTTCGGCGCTCCCGCTTTGGAGAGGAATGTGAAAATGATTACACATTCTCGGATCATCAGAAACTAAATTTATTATTTCATCGGTAAGTAAATTAGGTTCTATTGAACTGATCCGGATCCGATAGTCACCTTCAACCATTAGTATCGATTTAAGCAGGTTGAAGAGATTAATACCATTGTAGTTATAATCGCCAACGTTTACGCCGGTAAGAATAATTTCTTTGTAACCGTTATCGAGCAGCGTTTTGAAATTATCAACTACTTCTTCAACCGGGGCGCTTCTGCTTTTACCCCGCGCCTGCGGAATTGTGCAAAATGAACATTTGTAATCGCAGCCGTCCTGAACTTTAAGAAATGCCCGTGTTCGGTTGTCAGCATCAGTCGAATAGGCTGAATTAAATTCCTCTAATTTATTGGTGGGAGTGGTGTAAATACAGGAAAGTTCCTGCTTTTCAAAATCATTAAAAAGTTCAAATATTTTAAATTTTTCGTTACTGCCGAGCACTGCATCCACCCCTTCAATTGCAGCTATTTCCCCGGCGCGAAGCTGGGCATAACAACCGGTAACAATAATAAACGCATCAGGATTTTGGCGGAGGGCTCGTCTAACAATTTGTCTGCACTCCCTATCGGCATTTTCTGTAACAGTACAGGTATTTATAATATACACATCTGCGATTTCATCAAATTCTACAACTCCAAATCCCCTGCTCATAAATTGTTCGCCGACTGCAGATGTCTCGGAAAAATTCAATTTGCAGCCTAATGTATGTAATGCCACTTTGGACAAATTATTATCCTTTCAAAAAAATAAGGGCTTTAAAAATTCAAATATTTTTTGAATTGATAAAGCCCTTTGCAAAAAGACTATTTATTTCTTTTCTTCTTCAGTTTCTTCTGTTTTTTCGGTCTCTGAAGATTCTTTAGATTCATCTTTTACTTCTTCAGCAGGTTCAACAGTCTTTTCCTCAACCGGTTCATCTGCTTTTACTTCTTCTTTTACATCTACTTCTTCTTTCTTAGCTTCTTCTTTTGGCTCTTCTTTTGCTTCAGATTCTTTTACTTCTTCAACTACTTCTGTTTTTTTAACTTCCTCTTTCGGTTCTTCCTTTACTTCAGATTCCTTAGCTTTTGGTTCTTCCTTTTTCGACTTATATTCTTTCTTGTAGCTAGGCTTCGTATCAGACAATACATCTGTCGATCTATCATCATAAATACTAAAATCGGAAGAATCGTATTTACCGGCATCAGCTTGTTTTATATCGTCAACCGATACTTTTTCCAATTTGAAATCATTTATATATTGTGCAATTTCTTCATCAGATTTTTCTTTGACAACCGCTAGAGCACTTAAAACAATTTTCTTATTCTCTTTGTCAAATTCAACGACTCTTAGAGTTAAGTTGGTTTCTATCGGGAAACAGAAAGAAAGATTTTTGATTTTCTGCGGACTCAACTGTGAAGCAGGGATAAAGCCATCAACTCCGGCAGGGAGTTCGGCAATCAAACCCTTCTCAATTATACGAACGATTTTTCCTTCAACGCTTTTACCAACAGAATATTCTTTTTCGAAAGCATCCCAGGGATTATCATTTATTTGTTTGTGACCCAAAGAAATTTTTCTCTGATCTGTATCTACACTTAAAACAACAACTTCAATACTTTCACCTTTCTTTACAACTTCTCCGGGGTGACGTACTTTTTTAGTCCATGAGAGATCTGATATGTGAATCAGTCCGTCAATGCCAGGCTCTAATTCTACAAACACACCGAAATTAGTGAGGTTACGTGCAATGCCCGTATGTTTTGAACCAACCGGGTATTTTTTCATTAGCTCTTCCCAAGGGTCGGGTGTAAGCTGTTTCATTCCGAGTGAAATTTTCTTTTCATTTTTATCGAGGCTGAGAATAACTGCTTCAACTATTTGACCCATCGAAACGAATTGAGACGGATGACTAATATGCTGTGTCCAGCTCATTTCCGAAATATGGATCAATCCTTCGATACCTTTTTCAATTTCAATAAAAGCACCGTAATCGGTAAGTGATACAACACGTCCGGCTACTTTATCTCCGATCTTATATTTCTCTTCGATATTTTCCCAAGGATGAGCTTGAAGCTGTTTCAGACTAAGTGAAATTCTTTTCTTCTCTTTATCGAAATCAGTAACAACAACTTTAATGGCTTCGTCCAATTTAACAATTTCGCTAGGATGATTAATTCTACCCCAGCTCAAATCTGTAATGTGAACGAGGCCGTCAACACCGCCGAGATCGACAAACACACCGAAATCGGTAATCGCTTTAACCATACCTTCAAGAATCTGACCTTTTTCAAGACCTTCAAGAATTTCTTTTCTCTGATCTGCAATGGTTTCTTCAATCAGTACTTTATGTGAAACAACAACATTCTCAGTAGGAATATTGATCTTAACAATTTTGAAATCCATTGTTTGACCAACGAAAGCATCAAAATCTCTAACCGGTCTTATATCTATCTGTGAACCGGGTAAAAATGCTTCAATACCCATAAGGTCAACAACCATTCCGCCTTTAATTCTTTTAAGAATTTTACCGGAGATGATCTTTTCATTTTCATGAGCGTCAATAACTCTTTCCCATATTTTAAGGAAATCGGCACGCTTCTTACTTAAACCAACATTGCCTTCTTCATCTTCGATGCTTTCGATAACTATATCAACTTCATTTCCAACTTTGATCTCTTCAGTAGCATTGAATTCTGATTTAGGAATTGAACCGTCGGACTTGAAACCTATATCTATAACAACATTATCGCCATGAATGCCGACGATTTTTCCTTGTATGATTTCACCTTGTTTGAAGTCGCGAATTGATTCGGAATACATCTTTGTTAATGACAATAATTCCTCATCCGAATATTCATCAGCATTTAGGAATTTAGTTTTTTCTAAAAGATCCGACTTTTTAACTTCCTCAGTCATCTCTTTTTCTTGTTCAGACATCTATCCTCCAAAAAAATTCTGCTTTAATTTTCCCGCCATCTGAGAAAATAGAGCAGTAATAAATTAGTTAAACAAATTATCTATCGATGGCAAAA
>JAENZU010000297.1 GCA_016841125.1 Melioribacter sp.
AGTTGAATACGGAAATGCTCAAGCATTAAAAGATGCAATAACTCCAAACACAGTAGCTTTTATTGTTGAACCCATTCAAGGTGAAGGCGGGGTAGTTGTACCTCCTGAAGGATATTTGGAAGAGACTTATAATATTTGTAAAGAAAACAAAGTTCTTTTCATCGCTGATGAAATCCAGTCCGGTTTAGGCAGAAGCGGTAAACTCTTTGCATTCAGCTACGAAAAAGTTTGCCCCGATTTAATTACAATTGGTAAGGCACTGTCCGGCGGTTTATATCCTGTCTCGGCTGTTCTCGGAAGTAAAGAAGTTTTAGGCGTTTTCAAACCGGGTGATCACGGTTCTACTTTTGGCGGAAATCCACTCGGTGCTGCCGTACCAAGAGAAGCATTGAAAGTATTAGTTGAAGAAAAATTAATTGAGAATTCCTTCGAGCTCGGTAAATATTTCCGTGAAAAACTGCGCGAAGTAAATTCTAAACATGTTAAAGAGATACGCGGCAAAGGTTTATTTATCGGTGTTGAATTGAACAAAGAAGCCGGAGGTGCAAGAAGATTCTGCGAAGCACTTATGCAGAAAGGTATTTTATGTAAAGAAACACACGAAAATGTAATCCGTTTTGCTCCTCCTCTAATTATCACAAAAGAGGATATTGACTGGGCAATGAAATTAATTAAAGATGTTTTATTGATGGACTAAAATTCAAAATGCTGTCCGGTAAATTAGAAACTTGCCGGACAGTTTATTATATTCTTTTCTTTTTGAAATATCTGGTTAATTATTCTTAACAATAGCAAATAACTTAATTATTTATGATCGACTTTTTCTACTCGATAGATGCGGCAATATTTTTCTTTATTAATCAAACAATTAGTAATCCGGCTTTCGATAAGTTTTTTGTATTCATCACCGAAGTTAAAAATTGGTACATTGCCTATTTAATTCTGTTGGGAATTTTGGTGATCAATGGGGGCAAATACGGCAGAATTGCCGCTTTGGGGGCAATTGTTACAATTGCTTTGTCGGATCAGATCAGCAGCTCACTCTTAAAAGAATGGATTGGGCGTATCAGACCCTGCAACGTTTTGGACGCAAGAATATTTACAGATAGTGTAGGGTGCCCGAGTTCCTATTCATTTCCTTCTTCACATGCAGTAAATAATTTTGCAATTGCGGTTTTCTTTTACAGGTTTTATCCAAAATTGAAATGGGTTTTGTTCATTACCGCATCACTTGTTGCTCTTTCCCGTCCTTATGTTGGAGTTCATTATCCTTCAGATATTTTTTTCGGCGCGCTGATAGGGTCGGTAATCGGATATGCAACTTCACTTGCGGCACTAAAAACTAACGAATATTTAAATTCTAAAAGTCAAAATAAATCAACTGTATGAAAACTAAACTGGATATTGCTAAAAATTGGCTGCCGCGATATACGGGCACTCAAATCGATGAATTCGGCGATTACATTCTACTTACAAATTTTCATAATTATTTAAACAGTTTTGCCGAAAAATTTAACTGCGAAATTAAGGGAATCGGCAAGCCGATGCAGGCATCCACAAATAAAGACGGACTCACAATAGTGAATTTCGGGATGGGATCGGCAAATGCGGCAACAATTATGGATTTGCTGATTGCCAGGCATCCAAAAGGAATATTGTTTTTGGGTAAGTGCGGCGGATTGAAAAGATCGACAGAATTGGGCCATTTTATTTTGCCTATTGCCGCAATTAGGGGCGAAGGAACCAGTAACGATTATATGCTGCCTGAAGTACCGGCTCTCCCTTCATTTAAGCTCCACAAGTTTGTCTCCGATAAATTGATTCAAAGAAAGATGGAATATCGTTCCGGTGTGGTCTATACCACAAATAGAAGAGTTTGGGAATGGGATTCGAAGTTTAAGAAATACCTGAGAAAATTAGGCGCGATTGGGATAGATATGGAAACCGCAACTATTTTTGTTGTCGGGTATACAAATCAAATTGCACGCGGAGCCCTTCTGCTGGTATCGGATTTGCCGATGATTCCCGACGGTATTAAAACAGAAGATTCGGATAGAGAGATTACATCTAATTTTACCGATATGCATCTGCAGATTGGAATAGAGGCAATGACGGAAGTCGGAACTAAAGGGGAAGAGATAAAACACTTCACGTTTTAATCTTATTACATTCAAACTTTATTTTGATTATCTTATCTGAAACAGAGCCGCAACTTTTTATCGATGCTTTTGTATAAAAATCAAATTTAAAGGTTGAATATGAAACGACAGATAATCATCATTTTTTCGAGTCTGCTATTAATGAGCACTTTATTTGCCCAGCGAGATGCTCAGACCAGCATTAAAGAACAATTGGACAGAATATTTAGATACAGCGAGCAGCGGAACTCAACTCTTTTAGCCGCCACCATTGCTTATAACGGTAATGATTCAAAGAGGAACCTTAAGGATGCACTCGATCCAAATAATACGGACGAAATGAACAGGGCTAAAAGAATATTAAAAAAGATAAAAGCCTTTTTAAACCTTTCCGATTCTCATGAATTTGGAACATTGGAAATAAAGAATTCTGCAGATCGCCAAATGTATGTGCAAGAAGTTAAGTTCAAGAGTAAATCTCAAGTTTTAAGTACTCACTTTACTTTTGTTGGATTTGAAGGCAGATATTTACTTGTTGAGTTTGATTGATATTGAATTAAAATGGCAGAATTAGAAGAACTCAAAAAAAAGCTTAAGCAGCTTGATACCATCTATATTATTTTATTGGCTGATCAGCTTTTGTTATTTGTTACAGCATACATTTTAATTCGAAACGAACTTTTCAATTTTTCTGCTCAATATTCATCTCAAATTAAAATTGCAATAATGCTTGGCAATGCTTTTGTCATAATAATTAACAGAATATTGACAGCCTACATAACTAAACAAGGGCAGGGTTATCCCGCACTTGAACAAAAGTTTAATTCTTTCAGAAAATTATCTCTTCTGAAAATTGCTATACTTAATTCTGTAAATATATTAAACACGATTGCTTTTTTAATTGTCGGCGAGTTTCTTTTGGCAATTGTTTTCGGGATAATGTTTTTACTCTATTTGGGAAGCAGACCAACGGCGAAAGCATTTATCAGAGATTTTAAGCTCTCGGGCGAAATAAAGAGAAATGTTGAAAATTTAATTAACTGAAAACTCCGGCAATTTTAGTACCGCACTTAAAACAATTTCCATCTTCCAGTTTATTTTTCATTACACTATGCCAATCTCTTTTTATTAGTGTCTCACTGCAATTTGGGCAGAATGTTGTTTGCCCTTCGATATTATGCACATTCCCGACGTAGCAATACTTTATTCCTTTTTGCAAAGCTATACTTCTTGCCCTGTTCAATGTAGCTTCCGGTGTTCTCGATTTGTCGAGCATCTTAAAATCGGGATGAAATGCAGTAAAGTGAATAGGAACCTCATCACCGAGATTTGCAAGTATCCAATCGATCATTTCATTTAATTCATCGTCGGAGTCATTTTCATCCGGGATTAATAATGTAGTTATTTCGAACCAGATCTCAGTTTCATTCTTTAACCAGATAAGAGTGTCAAGCACATCGGCTAAATGAGAAAGTGTTAGCTTGTGATAAAAACTTTCATTGAATGCTTTTAGATCAACATTGGCGGCATCAATATATACGTAGACATCTTTTCTGGCTTCTTTATCAATATAGCCCGCGGTAACCATTACCGAACGAATTCCGTTTTCGCGCGCGATCTTTGAAATATCAATTACATATTCTCCGAAAATTGTCGGATCATTGTAAGTGTAAGCAATTGAAGGAGTGTTATATTTTTTTGCAATTCTAACAACCTCTTCGGGGCTAACTTCCATCGCATTCAATTCATCCAATTTGGCTTTGCTTATATTCCAATTTTGACAAAATTTGCAGCCCAAATTGCAGCCAGCCGTGCCGAAACTTAGTACGTCGGTCCCTGGCAGAAAATGGCTTAACGGTTTTTTTTCAATCGGGTCAACTGCAAATCCGGTGGGTCTGCCGTAACCGGTTGTGTAAAGTTTTCCTCCGTGATTCTGACGAATGTAGCAGAATCCTTTTTGACCATCACCGATTGTGCAGTAACGAGGACAAAGCGTGCAAAGAATTTTTCCGTTATCCTGAACTTTCCACCAATCAGCTTCTTTCATTTTTATCGTATCGTGCATAATAAATTGCTTTCTAATTTTATTGGTTATTCGTTTCAATCGTTAGACAATAACAAAGCGTGTCCAGTTTCCTCTGCTTTTATCGGTTATTGGTGCACCAGAAGTAAATAAAATCAGATCATCTTTTTTGATCAATTCGTTTTCTTTTAAAATTTTCATCGCATTATCAATCGCTGTTTCTTCAACCTCAAAACTCTCGTTGTAGATAGGATAAATACCGGAATGAAGATTTAGTTGATTCAGAGTTTCGAATTTATCCGACATTGCGATGATGGGCGCTTTGGGATCAAATTTTGAAATTACTTTAGCTTTTCTTCCGAAATGAGTAAACACCACAATCAGGGTTGCATTAATCTGATCGGCAATATTAGCAACGGCTTTACCTGTTGAATCGAATATATTATCAGCAAGATCTGCTGGAACGTCGAATTCTACATGATTGTAATATTTACTTTCTTTTTCCGTAGAAGATAAAATAGCGTTCATTATTTTCACTGCATCAACCGGATAGCTGCCTACCGAAGTTTCTGCACTCAGCATTACAGCATCTGTACCGTCCCAAACTGCATTTGCTACATCAGTTGCTTCAGCCCGGGTCGGAACAGGATTTTTAACCATAGACTCAAACATTTGTGTTGCGGTAATCACAAGTTTCCCTGAAGCTTTGCACCTGCCTATTATTTTTTTTTGAATGGTAGGAATTTCGTATGTTTTCATCTCAACGCCAAGGTCTCCCCTTGCTACCATAATACCATCGGAGATGCTGAGTATCTCTTCAAAATTTTTAACCGCTTCAGGTTTTTCTATCTTTGCAATAATAAAAGACTTTTTCCCTTATGTATTCATCCAGTCGCGCAAAGATTTTATATCGTTTGCACTTCTTACAAAAGACAGAGCGATAAAATCAACCCG